>JAYTWP010000303.1:0-20047 GCA_043743395.1 Actinomycetota bacterium
GCGACCGTGACCGATTCCCCCGGTTCGACGATGCCGACGATGCGCGAACCGTCGGCCGCCCCCGGAATCCGATTCGCCACCAAGTGCGCGGCAAGGTGCGACGCGACAAGTGGACCGGCGACGAGTGAGCGGCCAAGCTCCTCGAAGGCCAGTACCGACTCGGCCATGCCGAAACCATCGGAGCGCAGACTGAAGACACCGACGCCGCCGAGCTCACGCCACAGCGCGCGATCGACGCTGGCACCGACCTCTTCATTGGCGCGCACGACCTCGATTGGACACCTGCCTGTGAGGAAGGCGTGAATGCCTTCCTGCAATGAGCGTTCGTCATCGTTGAGTTCGAAGTCCATGGCTATGACCGATCCTTCGGAAGGCCCAAGATACGTTCGGCCACGATGTTGCGCTGTACCTGTGAGGTGCCTGCGGCGATGCCCAGCGACAGGGCATGGATGCGGCCGTGTACGTGGGCGTGAGTCGGCAGATCGCCGATGTCGTCGATGCTGAGTGATGCGCGATCAAGGAGGTGCATCGCCAGTTCGCCGAGCCGAGAACGCAACTCGGCGTAAGCAAGCTTGAAGACATTGCCGCCCGGGCCGACCAGACCCGTGCGTTGCGCTTGGCTGATGTTGCGTTTCGTGAGCGCCCATAGTGCGTCGAGTTCGGCACAGATCCGCCCGATGTCGCGACGCAGGCCGGCGTCGTCCCATGCCGTTGCGCCATTGCGAGTGATGCGCTTGGCAAGGTCGGCCAAGTCGCGGGCAAGCTCCATCGATTGCAGCATCTCGCTGACGAAGGCGGTACCTCGCTCGAAGCTGAGCGTCACCATGGCCACCCGCCAGCCGTCGTTCTCGGCGCCTACGCGATTGGCCACGGGCACGCGCACCTCGTCGAAGAACACCTCGCAGAACTCGGCGCTGCCCTCCATCGTGCGCAATGGCCTCACGTCCATCCCCGGTTGACCCATCGGCAGGATGAGCCATGTAATGCCACGGTGTTTGGGCACGTCGGTGTCCGTACGCACGAGCATCTCGCAGTAATCGGCGGTATGGCCGAAGCTGGTCCAAATTTTCTGCCCACTGATGATGTAGTCATCGCCGTCGCGAATCGCTCGGCAACTGAGGCTGGCAAGGTCGCTTCCGGCGCCAGGCTCGCTGAAGCCCTGACACCAGATGTGCTCGCCCTTCAAGATCGCCGGCAAGTGGAACGCCTTTTGCTCTGGCGATGCCTCGGTGATCAGAGTCGGGCCGGCGTGCAACAGGCCAACGAAGTTTTGACCCACGTACGGGGCGCGGGCGCGCTCGGTCTCCTCGAGAAAGATCAGATGCTCGGTCGGGGTTGCTCCGAGCCCGCCGTATTCCTTCGGCCAGTTGATGCCCGCATAACCCGCGTCGAACAACATGCGTTGCCACATCGTGTCGTAAGCGCGCCGCCCGATCCAATCGTTGCGATGTGGCTCGGGGTCCAGTGTTGGGATGACGGACGCGAGCCACTGGCGTAGCTCAAGTCGGAACGAGTTTTCAGTATCCGTAAATTGCAGATCCACGCAGTGCTCACTTTGCTCGGGTCGGCGGTTGGTCAGGCCTTCAGCAGGCGAGGCCACCATCCAGCGTCAGAATGGTTCCGGTCATGTATCGGGCCTGTTCGGAGGCAATGTATGCAAACGCTTCGGCCATCTCGGAGGGTTCTGCTTGGCCCATAGGGGACATCATCTTCGACATCTCACGATGGTCGGCGCCCTCGGGCAGCGAGCTGAACGAATGCACGATGTTGGTGTTCGTCCCACCGGGAGCAACGGCATTGACGCGCACACCCTTGGCCCGGTATTCAAACGCGAGCGCTCGGGTGAGCTGTACGACGCCGCCTTTGCTCGCGCAGTACGCGGCGCTCCAGGGAAGGCCCATCAGCCCCGCATTGGACGCCGTGTTGACAATGACACCCCGGCCGGTCTCGAGAAGGTGCGGCAACGCGTAACGGCACATGTAAAAGGTGCCGTTGAGGTTGACCCGAACGATGCGATCGAACCATTCGGGGTCTTCCTCATGGCTCCACGCGAAATGCCCGATACCGGCGATGTTGCACACAATGTCGATGCCGCCCATCGTCGACGCCGCGGTTGCGACAACGGACTCGACCGCAGATGCACTCGATACGTCACACACGTAGGCGTGGGCTGTGCCGCCGGCAGCGCTGATGGACGCGGCGGTCTCCTCAGCGCCTTTCAGGTCGAGGCACGACACGGTGGCACCCTCTGCTGCGAAGAGCATTGCCGTGGCGCGCCCGATACCCGAGCCCGTGCCCGTGATGATCGCGCGCTTTTCTGTGAACCGACTCATGCTGTGCCTCCATATATGGCTCGTAGATCTCTCTTCAAAACCTTGCCGCTCGGGTTGCGTGGCAGAGAGTCCACGAGCTCGAGTTGTTCGGGAATCTTGTGCATCGAGAGCTGATGATCACGAAGGTACGCGACCAACTCGGCGAGCGTCAGCGTCGCGCCCTGCTTACACACCACGACGGCGCAGGCGCGCTCGCCGCTGTTCGAGTCGGGCAAGCCGATTACCGCAGCATCAAGCACACTTGGGTGGGCGTAGAGCAGATCCTCGATTTCCTTCGCCGAAATGTTCTCGCCTTTGCGGATGATGATGTCCTTCAGTCGGCCAGTGATGCTCACCCAGCCACCATCGTCGATGACACCGAGGTCGCCGGTTCTGAACCACCCGTCTTCATCGAAGGCTTCGTCGTCGAGCGAGCTGTCGAGGTAGCCGAGACACACTTGTGGGCCGCGCACGCGAAGCTCACCCTCCTCGTTGGGGCCGCACGTCTTGCCGTCGATGACGACCCTGATCTCCACCTGAGGGCACGGCCGACCGTCGGTCGTGGCCTTCTTTTCGTCGGGATCGTCGACGTGAACCATCGTGTTGATGGGCGCTTCGGTGAGCCCCCAACCACCGATGAGCGGTGCTCCCATCTCGGCCATCATCTCGGCGTGCAACGTCTTTGGCTTTGGAGCGCCACCGCCGTTGAAGATGCGAACCGACGGCATCAACTGTTCACCGGCAGGAAGTTGGCGCTGCGCGTTGAGATAGGCGAGCCAGAACACTGTGCCTGCTCCGGCACAGGTGACGCCGTGATCGCCGAGCCAGCGTGGGGTGTCGGCGGCGCTGAACGTTTCGACCATGAGCAACTCGACGCCGGTTTGCATTGCGTTGAAGAGCCAGACCAGTCCACCGACGTGAGTAATCGGAAAGACGACGGCGGCCTTGTCGGTTGGTCCTACCTGCATGCTCCACTGCATGCCGTTGTTCGCGGCAGACATGCTGCGGTCGCTGTGCTTGGCGCCCTTCGGGTCTGCGGTGGTCCCCGACGAATAGAACAACCACCGCAGCTCGGTGAACGCGGGCACGTACGCGGCAAGTGTTGACGGATCACCCTCGGGCAGGTCGGGGTCGGCGACGATGACCTCGACCGGTTGGCCGGCGATTGCTTCAGCGACCATCGGCGCGTAATCGAAGCCACGGAACACGCCTGGCACGATCATCACACGACAGTTGCTCTGTTTGGTGATGAACGCCACTTCACGGGTGCGGTAGATGGGCAGGATCGGATTCTGGATCGCGCCGAGCCGCGACAGGGCGGCGGCGAGCACCAGCGACTCGAATCGCGATGGCAAGATCCATGAGACTTTGGTGCCGATCCCGATGCCGTGCGTCGCCAAGCCGGCCGCAACCCGTTCACTCCAGCGTCTGTACTCGCCGTAGGTGAGGCGGCGGTCCCTTTCGTCGATGGCCATCAGCTTGTCGGGCGTTGCATCGGCGCGTTCGCAGATGAGTTGCCACAGGGTCTTGCCATCGGTATCGATCAGCGTGTCGTCCTTCAGGGTGTCCATCGTGCGGCCTCCTCGCGAGCGCGTGCCTGCAATGCAAGCTTGTCGATCTTTCCAATCGAAGTCAGAGGTAGTTCGCCAAGTACGACGAGACAGTCGGGCGCCTTGTATGCGGCCAGGTGCTTCTTCACGAACTTGCGAAGGTCGCTGAGATTGAGTTCGGCGTCACCACGCGGGACTGCGAACAGCACACCGATCTCACCGAGGCGACCCTTGACGGGGACACCGACAACTGCCGCACTGGCGAGCTTGCGATACGCGCCGAGGCAATTCTCGATCTCGATGGGATAGACGTTGTTGCCGCCACGGATGTACATCTCGGTCGAGCGCCCGACGAGGCGCACGTTGCCGTCGGCCCCCAACCAGGCGAGGTCGCCTGTGTGCAACCAACCCTCGCCGTCGATGGCTTCAGCGGTTCGCTCTGGGTCGTTCCAGTAACCGCGCATCATGGCTCTGCTTCTGAGGCAGACGGTACCGATGTAGTCGGGCCCTCGTCCGGTGGTCTCGGTGCCGAACTCATCGACCAGCTTCAGTTTCACGCCACCATTCGGACGCCCAACCGTCGTGCAGATGACCTCGTCGGTGTCCTTGAGCCGCGTGCCCGTTGCGACGCATGACTCGGTGCTTGCGTATCTGACCACCACCGGGCATCTCAGTTTCACGCGCATCTCGGCCACGAGTTCAGGAGGGATTCGGGCCGCGCCGATGCCGGCAATGCGCAAACTGGAAACGTTCGTGTTGGCAAAGTCGGGATGATCGAACATCATCCGGTACTGAGTGGGAACGCCCTGGCTCACCGTGATGTGCTCACTGCTGATAAGGGCCAATGCGTCCGCTGCGGTCCACGGCGCTGGCACGATCACGGTTGTGATGAGATGCATCAGTTCATCCCACACGCGCGTCATCGCGCCGACGTGAGCGAAGGGGAGAGGCGAGAGGCGTCGATCGCCGGGCTCACTGAGCGGCGCCGCGCCCTGGGCCATGGCGCGTAGGCAACCATGATCGAACCAGGCGCCTTTCGGGAAACCGGTTGTACCGCCCGTCCACACGATGGCCACCGGATCGGTGACCTCGAGGGCGACGCGGCGTCGCACGGGATCTCCATCGGGCAAGACAGGCAAGTCGGCATCGAACGTGAACCGCGGCTCGCACTGCGCCGTGATGTGTTCGATCTCGGCAGGGCCAAGACGCGGGTTGATACCGGTGGCAACACCTCCGCAGCGCATGATCGCCTGATACGCCACGGCATAGTCGATCCCGCTGGGCAGGCGGATCCCGACGACGTCGCCCTTGTTGATGCCGTGCTCGCGGACCAGCCACTCGGCAAGAGCATCGGCCTGTGCGGCCCACTCGCGAAAGCTGATGTGTCGCCCCATATGTACGAATGCCTCACGGCCACCGTGAGTTGAGGCGACCTCGTCGAACAGATCGAGAACGGTAGCGAAATCGCCAATGATCGGTTGCATCAGCGGCCGGTCGTTTTCGTCATGAGAGCTGCATCAGATGACGGGCATCAGAAGGTGAGCACGCCTCTGGCGATGGTGCCGGACTCGAGACCATGCACGGCGTTCTTCCACTGCTCGACGGGGAAGGTCTGCGACACCAGTTCGTCAAGGAGAACCTCGCCGCGCCGATACAACTCAATGATGCGCGGGATATCGCGGTGCGGCGAGATCGTGCCGTAGCGACAGCCGATGATGCCCCGATCAACCTGGGTCAGGCGCCCGTACAGACCGTGGAATTCAGTGGTCTGACCGGAGACACCGATGACCACCACAGTGCCTTCCCATTCCAACGACTCGAGCGCGTTGAAGGTGACAGCCGGATGGGCGACACAGTCGAATGCCCAGTTGACTCCGCCGCCATTGAAAGGGCCGCGGTCCATTTCGGTGTTCCACGGCGTGAGTGCACCGATGGCCGCCACGAGGTCGTCACGTTTGCCATCGATGAAATGCGTTGCACCGAACTGCTTGGCGAGCGCTTCCTTCTCTGGAACAGTGTCGATGGCGATGATGGTCGTTGCTCCCTGCACTTTGAGCGCCTGGATCACGTTGAGTCCGACACCGCCCACGCCGAAGACGGCGGCGCTCTGGCCGCGCTGCACGTTGGCTCGGTTGAACACGGCGCCCATGCCTGTGACCACACCGCAGCCGACAAGCGCGGCAGATGTGAGTGGTACGTCGTGTGGGATTGGCACGCATTGGATGTCGCGCACGACAGTCCGCTCGGCGAAGGCGCTCGTTGCCGCGAAGTTATAGATGGGAGCGCCGTCGAGGGTGAACGGCTGACTCCAGTTGGCCAAAGTCTGGCGGCAGGCTGTAGGTCGCCCGCTTGCACACGGCGGACAGAATCCGCACGCGGCGAGCGTGGCAATGATGACGTGATCGCCTGGCTTCACATGCGTGACGGCCGAGCCGACCTCAGCAACGACGCCAGCACCTTCGTGACCGCATACACCGGGCGATGGCACGGGGTACAGCCCGGCCATGTACGACAGGTCGCTGTGGCACAAGCCTGCAGCGCCGATCTCGACGATCACGTCGCGTGGGCCAGGGGCGCGCAAGGTGAGGCCGTCGACGAATTCTGTCGTGGTGCCATCAAAGACAATGCCGCGCATAAAACCCCCATGAATCAGCGGTGAACCCGCCACGATAGTCGTACCGGAACAAGCCATCACAGACGGCCTGTCGAGGTCTGTTACTGCAGGTGCGTGATGTGCAGCATCTTGATCGCGTTGCCGCGAAGCAGCTTGTAAACGACGTCGTCGGACAGGTGTGACATCTGCTCGGCGGCGATCTTGGCCGTGTGCGGCCAGGTGCTGTCGCTGTGCGGATAGTCGCTCTCGTAGGTGACGTTGTCGACACCGATCGCGTCCAGGCTGACGAGGCCGTGAGGGTCGTCGAAGAAGCATCCGTAAACATGCTTGCGGAACAATTCGCTGGGTGGCTGCAACACCTTGTCGGCAATGCCGCCCCAACCCCGGTTCTCCTGCCACACCGTGTCGGCGCGCTCGAGAATGTAGGGGATCCATCCGATTTGGCCCTCGCTGTACGCGATGGTGAGGTCCGCGAACTTGGTGAACATACCGCTCATCAACCAGTCGACCATGCTGAAGCAACAGTTCGCAAAGGTGAGCGTGGAGCCCACGGCCGCTGGTGCATCTGGTGACGTGGACGGCATCTTCGAGCCACTACCGATGTGCATATTGATGGTGGTCTTGGTCTCGTTGCACGCATCGAAGAATGGCAACCAGTAACCGTCGGCATCATGAATGCTCGGCAGGCCGAGGTTGCTCGGGATCTCGCTGAAGCACACGGCATGCACGCCACGGGCAGCGTTGCGACGAACCTCTCGTGCTGCCTCGACTGGATCCCACAAGGGGATCAGCGTGAGTGGAAGCAGACGTCCGCCCGACTCGCCGCACCAGTCCTCGACCATCCAATCGTTGTAGGCCTGGACGCAGAGCAGCGCGAGTTCTTTGTCGGCCGCTTCTGTAAATGTCTGTCCGCAGAACCGGGGAAACGTAGGAAAGCACAGCGACGCCTCGATGCCGTTGATGTCCATGTCCTCGAGCCGCTCGGGCAGCTTGTAGGAACCCTGGCGCATGTCGTCGTAGGTGATGCCCTTGAGGATGACTTCGTCGCGACTGAAGCCGACTGCTGTGTCCAGTCGGGTGAGCGGACGACGAAGGTCTTCGTAGAACCACCAATCCACAGGCTCGCCTGGATCGCCGGGATCACCGGGGACCGCGGTGAACTTGCCACCGATAAAGGTCATCTCCTTCACCGGTCGACGTTCGATGCGGGGGCCGATGTCGCGGTACTTCGACGGCAGACGATCGGACCACACAGTGGCAGGCTCGATGACGTGGTCATCGACCGAGATGATCTTGGGCAACTCGCGCATGTGCGGCACTGTAGCATCGGTTTCTGACGCGGTGTCAGATTCGAGCAATCATAAGCTCGAACGACGATTCATGGGGGTCGACCCGTGCCGATTGCGATAGGAATCATTCATGCTTACTCCCGATGCTTTTCGACTCGATGCCAAGGTCGCGCTCGTCACCGGTGCTGCGCAGGGACTCGGTCGCTCGATGGCGCTTGCATTTGCCGAGTACGGTGCCGATCTGTTGTTGTGCGACCGCAAAGCCGACGAACTCGCCGAGACTGCCGGCATGGCTGAGACCCTCGGGGCCAAGGTCGGCACGGCGGTGCTCGACGTCCGCGATACCGCTGCGGTACAGCAGTGGGTGAGTGATCTCGGCCGAATCGATGTGCTGGTGAACAACGCTGGCGGCACGTTTCACGGCGCCTTCCTGGACGCGAGCGACAAAGGCCAGCGATCGGTGGTCGACGAGAACTTCACGAGTGTCACGAACTTCGTGCGCGCCAGCGTGCCCAACATGAGCTCGGGAGGATCGATCATCAACATCACCTCGGTAGAGGCGTATCGCGCCGCTCCTGGGTTCGGTGTCTACGGGGCGATGAAGGCCGCCGTCGAGCACCTCAGTCGGACCCTCGCGCTCGAGCTCAGTGTCAATGGCATCAGGGTCAACACGATTGCCCCGGACGGCTTGCCGACGCCCGGTGATGAGGGCCTGCTCGTGGGCGACGACGACTACGGGCGCAAGCTCGCCCTTGGCTGGGGAAACAGCGACGACATCTGTGGCGCGGCTGTCTTCCTCGCGTCGTCGGCGAGCCGCTACATCACCGGCACCACTATTCATGTGGACGGCGGCTCCGATGCAGCTCGCGGTTGGCACCGAGATACTCACGGCAATTGGGTGCCGTAGCCACTCGCCTGGACTCTCGCGCGAGACTGCCACCATGAAGATTTCTCCGGTCACCACGGCACTCGGTGCTGACATCACCGATGTCGATCTTTCGCGCTGTGACGACGCCACGATCGAAGCCATCCGCGCCGCAGCGATCGAGCACGGCGTTGTCATGGTGCGCGGACAGCAACAGCTCGGACTCGACGGGCTCGAGGAGCTGACACACCGACTCGGAACACCGATCGACACTCCGTTCGTGAAGGCGATGGATAGTCGTCCGGACGTCGTACGCGTCGTGAAAGAGGCGGGGGAGCGGGCTTTGAACTTCGGAGGCGGATGGCACACCGACCTCAGCTATCTGCCTGCGCCGCCGAGCTTCACCGTCCTGTGGGCCAACGACATTCCTCCATACGGTGGCGACACGGTGTGGTCGAACCAAGCGCGTGCGTTCGACACGCTGTCGCCCGGGCTGCAGAACTGCTTGTTGGGACTGCGCGCGGTGCACTCTGCGGGCCGGCCGTACGGCACCGGCGGGGTTTACGACATCACGCAAAAGGGCCGTACAATGACGATCCTGCCAAGCCCGGAGGCGTTCGCGGAGCAGGAGCACCCGGTGGTCACCAAGCACCCGGTCTCAGGCCGGCCGGTGCTGTTCCTCAACGCCGGATACGTCACCAAGTTTGCGGGATGGGCGACGCACGAATCGCAGGCCCTCCTGGCGCAGCTCTATGGCCACAGCCAACGTGAGACCAACACATGCCGGATGCGTTGGACCAACGGCACGCTCGCGATCTGGGACAACAGGGTGACTCAGCACAACGCGATCGATGACTACGCAGCGTTCCGGCGCGAGCTGTTCCGCACTACCATCGCAGGTGAGCCGCTCGTCGCGTATCCGGGCTGAGGCGCGCTCAGGCGTCGATCACCTCTGTGATCAGATCGAGCATGTCCGGGTCCGAATCTGCCGGCACCAGGATGAGCTCGTCGCACCCGGTTGCGGCCATCGATTCGATGGTGTCGCGCAGGCGCTCTGGCGAATACAGGGTCATTGCGTCGGCCAACATACGTGCGACATCGGTGCCGAACACATTGAGGTACTGCATCGCGAAATTCTTCAGAGTCGATTCGGCATCGTTGCCGAGCGCCACGAACACGCCCGTCGTCAACCGCGGGCGTTCGAGGCGTCCGGCCTCGAGCCAAGCATGCTCAGCTGCACGGAACTGCTTTGCTGCCTCGGCTGCGTCGCCGGAAAGCGCGAAGCCGCTGACGCCCTCGGCCCAATGGGCGGCCCGCTGGAGTGACTTCGGGCCCATGCCGCTGCACAGGATTGGTGGACCGCCGACCTGAACTGGCGGTGGGCCGATGGCATTGCCGTCGGCGGCCGGAGCACCCGACCACAGCCGACGAAGATCTGCAACCGCTTTGTCGAGCCGGCTATGTCGCCGATCGAACATCGCGCCGAGCGCGTCGTAGTCCTGCTGACGGCCGCCGACCCCGACGGCGACATCGACTCGGCCGTTGGAGAGCACATCGATCGTTGCCAACTGCTTGGCGAGCATTGCGGGTGCGTGCCAGGGTGCGACGGCCACGTTGAAGAAAACGCGGACTCGCTCGGTGAGCATGGCAGCGGCAGTGCACAGCGTGATGCCCTCGAGATTGTGGAACGTGATGCGTTCGCCCGCCGAGACGGAAGAATACGGGCCATCATCGATTCCCCGGCACCATGCAGTAACGCGTTCGCGGTTGAGGCCATGTGCCATCTGAGGGAGTGCGACACCAATGTCCATACCCTCTGACTCTAGGATCTTTCCATGGCACATCAGGTGTTGGATTCGTCCTCGTACGAGCTGCCGATCCTCGGCACTGAGGCATTGCGCGCGCATCGCAAAACAAGATTGGCCCTCGCGTATCGCGTCTTCGGTGCGCTGCGCTGGGGCCACATCGGTGATGGCCACATCTCGGCGCGCGATCCGGAGCTCGTCGATCACTTCTGGCTCGGTGGATACGGCGTGCCGTTCCACGAGATGACCGTCGACGATCTTGTGCTCGTTGGGCCACATGGCAAGGTCGTACACGGGTCACATTCGATCAACCCCGCCGCGTACCACATCCACTGGCCGGTCCATGAGGCTCGCCCCGACATCGTGTCAGCCGCACACACCCATACCCCGTACGGCACGCCATTTGCTGCACTGGTCACGAGGCTTCGCCCGATCACACAGGAGTCGTGTGCGTTCTACGACGACCACGAGATCTTTGATGACCACGAAGTCGACATCTTGTCCGTTGATGGTGGCAAGCGCATCGGCGCTGCACTCGGTGGAGCCAAGGCTGTAATCCTGCGCAATCATGGCTTGCTCACGGTTGGCGAAACCGTGGATGAAGCAGTCGGGTTCTTTGTGGCCATGGAACGCAGTGCCGAGGCGCATATGAAGGCTCCAGCTGGCGTTGCTATCGATCACGAGGCGGCGGTCAGGGCACGTGGCTCTGTGGGTACGCACCAAGCGGGCTGGATTATGTTCCAGTTCCTCGCGAGGTCCTACGTTCCCGACCCATCCGTTGTGGGCTAGCGAGTGGGCTTCTCAGCCGAGAGATGAGTCGACGGTCGCTGACCTCGCGCAACGAAAACCGATGTGGCACGTCGGCTTGGCACGCGGCTGAGGATGCCGGGCCGATGGGCGATACCGAGCGCAGTAGTTCGCGGCGCAAAGAAACGAGCCGCCTTTCACCGTTGCGACATCTGGGTCCGTCGTAGTGCAACATGGCGATGAGGGGCCCCCGTCGTCGCGCGTCTGCGTCCAGGCGTCGGAGGTCCATTCCCACACGTTGCCCAGCATGTCGAACAAGCCGCGCACGTTGGCGGGAAAGCTGCCAACTGCCATTGTGTCGGGGGTACCCCTACGCAACCATTTCCACGGAAACTCGCCAAGCCAGACATTGGCCAACAACATGCCATCGGTCGCAAGCGGCCACGCGTTGGAGAGTTGCCCACCGGCGCTCGCCGCCCATTCCCATTCGGCTTCGGTCGGCAATCGCCGGCTGGACCACTGAGCAAAGGCAAGCGCGTCAGCCTGGCTGACCTGTACGACGGGATGGTCGCGGTGCTCAGCTTCGATGACGTCAGTGCCACGCGGCCGACGCCAGTTCGCCAGTGGTTCGTGCTGCCACCACAACGACGGATGTGCAAGGTCAACGTGGGTAGCGCTCGCCACAAACACGTTTCCGCCGCGGCGCTCAGCGTCGGTGACATGACCGGTGGCATCCACGAACTCCTCGAACTGACCGTTGGTCACGGGGTGACGATCGAGCCAGAACCCATCGATACTGACGGTGCGTGCGGGGCGCTCTTCTGGGTAGTGGTGGTCATCCCCGATCGTGCCCACACCGGCCTCGATCCAGACCTGCGGCGCTGGATGAATCAGTACTGGCTTCACGTCTCGACATAACTCGATGGCGCGCGGAGCGCGCCCACGCTCATGTCGATCAGATTCGTGATGAACGCATCGGTCGACACTTGTACCGGCCTCGCTAGTTCGATTTGGCGCGCGCGCAGAGCCAACGTGGCTGATACGAACATCAAGAACGTGGTCACGCGCTCATGACGCATTGGTGGAGGAAGTTGATCGAGCGCGGCGGAGAGCATGAAAAATGCGGCCTGGACCTGTGGCGGAGTGTTTGGCGTCACGAGTTGCCATGAGTCGAACATGTCCGAGAGCTGCGCCACGATGCGCAGGAACTCGCGGCCATCGGCCGTGTTGAGCTTGCGCGCGAATGGCAAGACAATGGCTTGGATGATCGCGGCCACGTCGTTGGTTCGTCCATCGGCGCGAAGCCGCACAAGCATCTCAGCGCGTTCGGCCTCGATCAGTTCGTTGTGCCGCTCGATGATCGCGTTCAGCAATCCCTCGCGCCCGCCGAAGTGATAGTGCAATGCCGACGAATTCTTCTGTCCGGCCTGCTCGACCACGAGTCGAAGGGGAACCCGGAAAACGCCCTGATCGGCGAAGAGCCGCTGACCGTGGATGATCAGTTTGTCTCGTGTGTCATGTGCGGTGCGAGCCACCGTGTCACCTTAGGCCCCGACGAAAGACGGCGGCGGTTTCCCCTGCATCGTGCACAACATGCGGTACGCGGAACCGATGCTCTCTGCATCGGTCACCGACACGATGTTGTTCTCGTCGTCGAGATTCAGGTTGGCGCCATGGATCACGAAAAACACTTCCGTTAGTTCAGTGTTGTCCTCCGGAACGACCAGCGTGTGTACCGACCCGGCCGATTCATGTACGTAGCTGCCGGCCTCGTAACGCACGCCGTACTCGCTGTACATCCAGCAACCGGCTGTGGTCCAGGCATAGACCGGTCCTGTGTGGCGGTGCCGCTGTACGGCCATGCCCGGCTCGAACCGGTTCGCCACGACCCAGATGCCGGTTGCGACATCGGTGTGGACAAGACGAAGCTCGCCTCCGGGTATCGCTACCCAGGGCGAGCCTGTCTCTGTGACGTGACTGATTGGAAGCCCAAGCGGGGAGGGGCCGATTTCGGACGATGACATGGCGGACCTTTCAGAGACTGACCGTCAGCATTGTGTCACGGCTTGGTTCCGCCGCCCTTGTTGCTGCCGCCGTTGTCATCGGGCAAGCTCGAAGTTGAAACGCTGGGATCGACCTGAGCGGGCACGGTCACTGTGTGCGTCGTGCTTTGTGTGGTGTCGTCCAACCCGCCGCCGGTGTTGCCTGATGAACCTGAGTCCGAGCCCGAACCCGACTGGCCTGGAACGGTGATCTTGTTGCCGTCATCGGATCCGGCAGGATTGCCGCTTCCGTGATCGTCCGAGGTCGAGGTGGAGGAGGCGCAGAACACCTCGACCGCCTGGCCGGCCTTGGTCGCTGCGTCCTGAAGGTTCTTCATCGCAACCGAGTCTTCGGGCTTGGCGGGGTTGTTCTGATGTTCGATGAATGCATGGCACAGGCCATCTTTGGCATCGCCAGTGGCGTTGGGGCCAACACCGTTGCTCGAGTCATCCTTGGTGTCGGTGTTGTCGTCGGCAGACTTGGTGCTCGAACTGTCATCGATGGTGCTCGACGTACTGGTGGCATCGTTTGCTTCGGCGGCCGACTTCTCAGGGTTCTCGACATGGATACCGATGTGCGACACAGCCCGGGACACAAATGATTGTTCGGGGCCGGGCAAGACGCCCCCTGCCGCTGCGGCGGAGGCCGAAAGGAGCACGACTCCACTGATGATGGCGGCCTTGGTGGCGGTTTTGGACGTAGCGAAGCGCTGACGCATGGAGAAACTCCTCAGAGGAACGACGTTGGTGGGAACCGGCTGCATGGCTTGCAGCATCGCGGCAACGATGCTGATCTCGCCTGCCAGTTCCTCGGGGCTTGCGTCGGCCTTCATTGCACTGAAGAGGTCGATCAGGTGCTGATCTGTTGGGTCATTGCCGTCATTGAAGTCGAACACATTGATGAGATCGTCTGAGTCGGCCATCGCGTTACAACAATCTTTCGGAATATCTTTCGGCAAGTCGCCGGGTGGCTCGATGTTGGGTGACGCGGACCCAGCCAGCGTCGTGCCCGAGCAGCTCAGCGACCTGATCGACGCTGAGATCGCCCAGCGTGCGCAGGAGAATAACTTCTGCTTGGTCCTCGCTGAGGGCATTATTGACCAAGTTGACGGCGTCCTGTGCGGAGAGTTTGTCGAGCGCGACCTGTTCGGTGGACACGCCAATGCTGTCCCCAACATCGGCAACGGGATCTGTGCGCCTGCGGCTCGCGCTGCGGCGCGCGTCCATCATGCGGAGGCGAGCGATCGTGAACAGCCACGCCGCGAAGTCGGCCGACGTGCCCTCGAAGGTCGCAAGGCGTTGAGCAATGGCAACCCAGGTGTCGCTTGCGAGGTCGTCGGCAAGTCGCGGCTCGCGTGCGCGCAGGTAGCGCAGCAATCGGGGCTGGTAGGTGCGGAACAACGCGCTGAGACCAGCTGGGTCGCCGCCCTGGGCCGCGCGGAGGGCGGCGTCATCGGGTGAGAGTTGGGGAACAGGGTCCGCCGCCCATGCCTGCACATCGTCGATATTGGAGACTAAACGCGCCAAGCGCGGTTTCGCTATAGACGCTGCAAAATAGTGCCGGTGGCGATTGCGCCGCCACAGCACATGGTGACCAGAGCGATTTCTTTGTCGGTGCGCTCCATCTCGTGCAACGCGGTGGTGATCAGGCGGCTACCGGTTGACCCGACCGGATGGCCCAGCGCAATGGCGCCACCGTTGACATTGACCTTGCTCATCAGCTCATCGCGTGACACACCGTGAACCTGCGCCCAGCTCAGCACGACAGACGCAAAGGCCTCGTTGATCTCGACCAGGTCGATGTCGGCCATCGTCATTCCTGCGTCGGCAAGTACCTTGCGCGTGGCATCGACCGGGCCATCGAGGTGGTAGTAGGGGTCGCTGCCCACAACGCACTGGCCGAGAATGCGCGCCCGCGGTCGCAGGCCCTCGGCCTTTGCGCGCTCCTCGCTCATCCAGAGCACGGCCGCGGCGCCGTCGCTGATCTGACTGCTGTTGCCCGCCGTGTGCATGCCATCGGGCATCACTGGCTTCAGTGCTGCGAGCTTCTCAGCGGTGGTTTCGCGCAGGCCGCCATCACGAGTGATGACAACGTCGTTGCCATCAGCGTCGGTGACGGTAACCGGGATGATCTGACTGTCGAATCGACCTTCTTCAGTCGCGCGAATCGCCTTCTGCTGTGAGATCAGGCCGAGGTAATCGACATCTTCACGGGTGATGCCGCGCAGCTGTGCGATGCGCTCAGCAGCTCCGAACTGGTCGGGCATGTCCCATGGAAAGTCGTCCGCCTTCGAGCGGCCGTTGATGAACACGCCGTCGACCTGCGGCACGGCGGCGCCGAGCCACACGGCGCTCATGTGCTCTACGCCGCACGCAATGCCGACATCGATGACACCGGCATGGATCATGTTGTGGATCATGTGGTTGGCCTGTTGGCTGCTGCCGCACTGGGTGTCGATGGTGGTCGCGGCAACCGTGTAGGGCATTTTCGCTTGGAGCCATGCGTTACGGGCCACGTTGCTGCCCTGTTCGCCGGCTTGCGTCACACAGCCACCCACGACCTGACCCACGATCGCCGGATCGATACCGGCGCGCGTCATGACGCCAACCTGTGCAGCACCGAGCAGCTTGGTGGCATGGAGACTGGCGAAGTAGCCATTGCGTTTGCCGATAGCCGTGCGGGCTGCTTCGACGATGACCGGATTACCCATGGCTGATCTCCCGTGTGTGACTCTCGATCTCCAAATGAAGGAGACGACGACTCTTTCTGACGACTCGTCAGATTCTGGTCACGCTATCGGGTGCACTGCGTTGAGGACGATGCGGTGAGGGTGCGGCGCATTTCGGAACTTGTCTCGAACTGGTGAAATCCGCGCGCCGCCGGCGTGATCTACTTGCCGCATGGATGCATGGGATCTCAGCGGTCAAGTAGCCCTGGTGACGGGAGCCGGAAGCGAGCATGGCATCGGGTTTGCGATCGCTCGATCGCTCATCGACCTGGGCGCGCGCGTGGCCATCGCGTCGACGACCGAGCGAATCCATGACCGCGCAACAACGCTCGGTCCGCGTGCCCACGGGTTTGTCGCCGACCTCACCGACGCCGAGGCGGCAGCAGCCCTCATCGGCACGATCGTCGGATGGAGTGGACGCATCGAGATCGTCGTCAACAACGCGGGAATGTCATCGACGTCGGCCGGATCCGACGCCTCTCGGCGACTCGACGCCTTGTTGCCGAGCGAGTGGGACGACACGATGGAGCGCAATCTCACGACGGCGTTCTTGGTGTGTCGTGCTGCAGTGCCGCATATGCGTGCCTTCGGCTACGGCCGCATCGTCAACGTCGCGTCGACAAGCGGACCGATCTCGGCGTTCGTGGATGGCAGTGCTTATGCCGCAGCGAAGGCCGGCATGGTTGGCATGACGCGGGCTCTGGCGCTCGAACTCGCCCGTTACAGCGTCACCGTCAACGCAGTAGCGCCCGGCTGGATCGACACGCCGTCGGTCACCGACGCCGAGCGGGGAGCGGGTGCGGCGTCACCCATGCGCCGCAGCGGCACCCCCAATGAAGTCGCTGCGGCGGTTGCGTTCCTGGCATCGCCCGCCGCGTCGTACATCACAGGGACCATGCTGGTCGTTGATGGCGGTAACGCAATTGCCGAGGATCACAGCCATGTCTGAGCAACCCGTGGTCTTCATCACCGGGGGAGCGGGCGGTATCGGCGCTGCGACCGCTCGCCGATTCATCGAAGGCGGCTGGCGTGCCGCGCTCGTCGACTCGAATGTAGATCGCGCCCGCGTCGTCGCGTCGCAACTCGGTGACTCGGCGTTCGCAGTGCATTGCGACGTGTCGCAACCCATCTCGTGTCACGCAGCGGTCTCAGAAACGCTGCAGATCACGGGTCGTATCGATCACGTCGTCGCCGCGGCAGGTGTGTGGAGCGAAGGCGCGATCGATGGCGTCGTCGAGGCAGAATTCGATCGCCTCATGGACGTCAATGTGAAGGGTGTGTACTTCACGTGTCAGGCAGCCGTGGATGAGCTTCGCGAGAGGCGCGGCTCGGTGAGTCTGATCGCGAGTGATGCCGGGCTTCAGGCCAACAAGGGCGCCGCGTTGTATTGCGCCTCAAAGGCCGCAGTCGTGCTCCTCGCCAAGACGCTCGCGCTGGATCTCGCTCAAGACGGCGTTCGCGTCAACGCCATCTGCCCTGGTGATGTGATGACACCGATGCTGCAGTATCAAGCGGACACCTATGGCGACAATAATCCGGGGAAGTACTTGGATGCCCTCTTGAGCAAGTACCCGCAGGGTGACCGTGCGCGCTTCATCGATCCGTGTGAGATTGCCGAACTGCTGTGGTTCCTGGCTCAACCTGGAGCGAGTGCGATTACCGGTGCTGCACTGAGTATCGACTTCGGCCTGAGTGCTGGACTGCAATAGCTACAGGGACAACCGCATGTGCCCTGCGCGAATCACGATTGAAGCACTACCGCTCGCGCTCCGTACTCGCGGAGCCATAGCCGGAAGCAAACGACTGTTTCAGGATTCTCGTTACGTCCTCGTCCGTCGTCTGGCCAAAGTCGTCGTACCACTCGCCAACTGCCTGGAAACCACGAGGTTGTTCGAGTACGACGATCTCGTCGGCTTCGCCGAGCAAGGCATGAATCGAATCGGGGGCGGCGACCGGAGCCGCCAAGATGATCTGTTTGGGGTGTTGTGATCGAACAACCTGCAGCGCCGCCCGAGCGGTCGAGCCAGTGGCGATGCCGTCGTCGATGACGATCACGGTCTGCCCCGTCAACTCACAAATGGGTCGGTGCCGGCGATAGCGCAACACTCGTCGCTCGAGTTCAGCTTGTTCTCGCGTCACGATCTTCTCTAATTCGTGCGCTGAAACTCCGAGGTAATTGACGATTGCATCGTCAATGAATATTGCGCCACCTTCGCCCACCGCCCCGAGCGCCAACTCCTTCTGGAACGGCGCGCCAAGCTTGCGAACGACGAGGACGTCGAGCGGTGCGTGGAGTACCGTGGCCACCTCACTGGCCACGGGCACCCCGCCGCGTGGCAGACCGAGCACGATGGGGTGAGTGTCCCGGAAACGGGCGAGGGCAACCGCTAAGCGCCTGCCCGCCTCGCTGCGGTCCTTGAAGCGGGTGATGGTCATTGTCACTTCCTTCTCGGCCGGGAGACGGTGGCGCTGGGATCTCGAGCCGGATAGGGCCCGGCTAGATGGTTTGCGCTTCGTCGTCATCCTCGTAGAGCTCGATCTCACTCGTGTCGGCGTGCGGGTCCGACGATGTCAGGTCGACGATGTCGATCGTGGTGCCCTCGACGTCGCCCCATTCTCTGGTGACATCGTTCACCTGTGACACCGCCTCACAGAACTCATGATGTACCACTGTCCCGTTGCGTATGACACGCACGTCAAGCATCGGAGTTTCTTCTTGCTCTGTCCAATAATCGGTCATGGCGTCCTCCTCGCAGAACCCCGAACGGACACGACAACGCACCGTCAGGTGGCACCATCATTGTGACTCGGCGGAGGCGGCCGCTCACAGGGTCGAAGGTCCCAACTTTGCGAAAGTGGCGCGGTGGATATGTCAGGCGTCGGTGTCGAATGTTCGCAGTTCGAGCCGGTACCCAACATTTCGGATCGCGGTGATCCGACTGGGACGTCCCGGCCTCTCACCGAGCTTGCGACGTATCGAGTTGATGTGCACGTCGAGAGTTTTGGTCGAGCCCTTGTGGGCCTCACCCCACACCTCCCGCATCAGTGATTCCCTCGTGGCGACTTTGCCGGCGCGCCGCGCCAGCTGGACGATGACTTCGAACTCACGAAGCCGCAGCTCAACCGCGACGCGACCCACTCGTACGTCGCGAGCGCCTAGATCGATGTGTAGATCGCCAGCATCGATAATGTTCGACGAAGCGTTTGTCAGCGCCGAGCGAATGCGCAAATGGGCGTCGACACGGGCGAGTACATCGTTCAATCTCAGGGGCTTGGTGATGTAATCGACAGCTCCATTAGTGAGCGCGGTGACGACGTCTGACGCTTGCTCACTTTCCGCGAGCGCGATGACTCCCAGATCGGGTCGCTGCTCGCGAACCCAACGGAGGAAGCCGAGCCCGTCGCCATCGGGCACTCCGAGATCGCACAAAACGATATCGCAGTCGATGAGTGCGGTGGCCTCGGCGAACGAGGCCGCGATTGCGACGAGGAGGTCTCGGGCTCGGAACGCGCCAGCGAGACGAGAGGCGAGAAGAACATCGTGTTCAACGATCAGCACCCGGGTCACCGCCGCGAGTATGCCCACTTTTTGGCCTTGATCAGCGTGACCTGCGTATGAGAATCGTCAACGTTCGAGCAAGATCGCTTCATGGACCTTCAGGACCACAAAACGCAGACCGATATCCGCACGAACGAAGAACCGAGAAAGACCAAATCGGAGCTATGCGGCAACCGTCTTTCTCTCGACGCGGACATGACGTAGACCAGAACGGAATGGACCTCAGGCACATGGAACGCCACATCGCAAAGGTAACGGCCCTCTCGGTGGGTCTCAGCCTCATCGCTGGCACCTTCGCATTTGCGGCAGTGGGAGGTCTCTCGATGCTCGGGCTCGGCGCCGTGAAGTCAGTCCATGAGAGCCTGGCGGGCCCGGCTTTACGCCAAGTCGCACCCCTCACAACAGACGCGTCCGGCGCTTCCCCGACGGCGTTGAACGCGCCGATCTTCGTGGCGGTTGGACAGTCGTCCACGAGCTTGTCGAGTCGCGCCGCGAGCACCGCTGCCGCTGCCGTCTCCGCTGAGCCCGCGGCCCT
>JAYTWP010000304.1:0-2144 GCA_043743395.1 Actinomycetota bacterium
GCACCAGGGCGAACGTCTTTGTGCAGGCTGCGCTGGTGTACGAGTAAGCGACCGTCGGTGCCCTGCACAGCGATGTACACGGCTCGATGACGCAACCGCTGCGCGCGCATTTCTTGCCTTGTCACGACACGCACAACGTGATCGTTCTCGTCGACGATGTCGACCAGCTCGGCACCCGGATCGGTAGTCATTCGAATCGCCCGGGCTCAGTTGACGAGACCGGCGCCGCGACTGCGCAGCTCGAACTTGAGCACCTTGCCACTCGCGTTCATCGGCAACACGTCCACAAGCTGGATGTAGCGCGGCACCTTGTAGTTGGCCATGTTGGCGCGGCACCAGGCGATCACGTCTGCAGCAACGACGGAGACATTCGGCTTGGCCACGATGAATGCCATACCGACCTCACCCATGCGCCGATCAGGAACACCAACGACGGCAACCTGACTCACGCCCGGGTACGCAAGAAGCGCATTTTCGATCTCGGCCGGGTAAGCGTTGAAGCCACCCATGATGAACATGTCCTTCTTGCGGTCGGTAATGCGCACGTTGCCCTGCGCGTCTTGCACGGCCACATCACCCGTGGCCAACCAACCATCGGCGTTGATTGTCTCGGCAGTGGCAACCGGATCACCGAAGTAGCCGAGCATCACGTTGTACCCGCGCACCCAGATCTCACCGGCTTCGCCCGGTAAGACATCGGATCCATGTGCATCGACGACGCGAACCTCGACATCGGGGATCGCCCGACCGGCCGTATTCGCAATCGTCTCGACCGGGTCGTCGTGTCGACACATGGTGACGATGCCCGTGGTCTCCGTGAGGCCGTAGCCCGTGACGACGGTTTCGAACTCGAGATCCTCGCGCATACGCCGAATGAGTTCGACCGGAACGGTGGCAGCACCCGTGACAGCGAGACGAAGCGACGACAAATCGAACGACTCGAGCTGCGGGTGATCGAGAATGCTCTGGTAGATCGACGGCGGGCCGGGCAACATGCTGATCCGCTCGTCGACCACCCGACGCATCACCTGCGGCACGTCGAAGACCGCTTGCGGGATGATCGTGGCACCCTTCACCAACGAAGCAACGATGCCCGCTTTGAGCCCAAAGGCATGAAAGAAGGGATTCACAATCAGGTAGCGGTCGCCGTGACGAAGACCGACGACTGTGGCCCATGCGTTGAACGCTTTGACCGTTGCGCCATGGCTCAACATCGCTCCCTTCGGGCGGCCGGTCGTGCCACTCGTGAACATGATGTCGCTGACGTCTTCGGGCTTCACTGCGGCACTGCGGGCGATCACTTCGGCGCGGGGAACAGAGGCACCGGCAGCAACGAAGTCGTCCCACGAGACGCAATCGTCGGGCACGTCGCCCGCGATGACGACGATCTTCTGGACGCACTCGACTGCATCGGCGCCGCTGAGGAGCGCTGGGTAATTGGTGTCCAAGAAGTCGGTGACCGTGAAGACCATCCGCGCGCCCGCTGTGCGCAACACGTACGCCGCCTCCGGTCCCTTGAACCGAGTGTTCAGTGGAACGACGGTCGCGCCTGCTCGATACGCGCCGAGCGCAGCGAGTATCCAGCGCAGACCATTCGGCGCCCAGATGCACACACGATCGCCGGGAGCAACGCCGGCAGCGATGAAGCCTTGAGCGGTGAGATCAGCCTGCTCGACGAGTTCGCCAAATGTGAGCCGAATGTCGCCATCGACGACGCCCTCGGTGCTGCCATACAACGCGACAGCACGATCGATCACACCGGGAATCGTGGCCGGGAACACACCTTGTGATGTTCCAGTTTCGGTCCCGTCGCTGAACACATCGTCGTAGCTACCCATAGGCGGTGGACTATAACTGCCGTCAGAAGCCCCCGCATGAGCGCAACTTTGGGTCATCGCGGGGTGCTCGTTACAGGTCATCAAGATCTGCGACGTGCCCATAGGCTGACGGCTTGGCCGCGGTCGTCGCGGCACGACGAGGAGGTGTTGGTTGCCAATGAAGGGAATCCTTTCGTGGGGCACGCACCTGCCATATCGACGGCTCGACCGATCCGCGATCGCTGCGGTCGCTGGCTCAGGCGGCGGCAAGGGCACCCGCACGGTCGCTTCGTTCGATGAAGACGCAACGACCATGGGAGTCGAGGC
>JAYTWP010000305.1:0-3916 GCA_043743395.1 Actinomycetota bacterium
GGTGGCAAAGGCCGACAATGGCGCGGTTCCTGAACTGCCCGAGCGCCTTTCAGAAGGCAAACCGAGCGCTGCCGCCGCCGAGAAGGCGCTCGTGCGCCGCCCACAGATCGGCGACACCCGCCCCGCCCCGCGTCAGGCCGTAGCGGCGCAGCCCGCCACTCCAGCGAGCGACGCCGCCAGCGAGTCCACCACCGCAAAGAAGAAGCGACGCCGGACACCAAAGGCGAAGGATCCGGCTGCGTCAGGCACGCCCCGCGCTGTGGGTTCGGGCCGTCAGAGCGGCGCTCCGCTCGACGCGGACCTGCTCGAGAAGCGTCGTGGGCGTGAACGTAACGGCCGCCCCGTTGGTCGGTATCTCATGTGCGTGCAAGTTCGCGACAACCTGACCCAGGTTGCCGTCCTCGAAGGCCGCAACCTGGTGGAGCACTATGTCAGCCAGCCCGCCGACGACGTCAGCCAGATTCACGGCAACATCTACGTCGGCAAGGTGCAGAATGTACTGCCGGGTATGGAAGCCGCTTTTGTCGACATCGGGACACCCAAGAACGCTGTGTTGTACCGCGGCGATGTGCAGTACGACCAAGAAGACATCGTCGAGCGTGGCAAAGAAGCCCGCATCGAAAACATCCTTAAGGCAAGGCAACTGATTGTCTGTCAGGTCACCAAGAATCCCATCGGGGCCAAGGGTGCACGCCTCACCCAAGAGGTCTCGTTGCCGGGTCGCTTCGTTGTGTTGATCCCCAATTCCAAGACGTACGGCATTTCCAAACGACTTCCCGATGATGTCCGCAAGCGCTTGCGCAATATCCTCGACCGCGTCAAGCCGGCAGAGCATGGCCTCATCGTGCGTACAGCGGCGGAAAATGCGTCTGAGCACGAGCTTCGCGCCGACATGACCCGCCTGCTCGACCAGTGGAACGTGATCGAGGCTAAGGCCAAGAAGGCGCAAGGTCCGGCGTTGTTGTACCGCGAGCCCGAGCTCGCCGTACGCGTCATCCGCGAGGAATTCAATGCCGAATACCGTGGCGTGGTCATCGACGATCAACGGCTGTTCGAAGATGTTCGCGACTACATCGCCGCCTTCAACCCTGAACTCGCCGACCGCGTCGAATACTTCGATCCCAACGAAGAGGGCCTGCCGATCTACGAGCGGTTCCATCTGCACGAGCAACTCCACAAGGCGCTTGATCGCAAAGTGTGGCTGCGGTCCGGCGGATCGCTGATCATCGAACACACTGAAGCGTTGACCGTGATCGACGTCAACACCGGCAAAAATGTCGGAACGTCCAACTCCAACCTCGAGGCGACCGTCTTTCACAACAACCTCGAGGCCGCCGACGAGATCGCTCGACAACTTCGTCTCCGTGACATCGGTGGCATCATCGTCATCGACTTCATCGACATGGAAATTCGCGAAAACCGGCGCAAGGTGCTCGACGCCTTTCGCGACGCGTTGGCCCGTGACAAGACGCGGACGCAGGTCTTCGACATTTCCGAGCTGGGTTTGGTCGAGATGACCCGCAAGCGCATCGGTGAAGGTCTCCTCACGAACTTCGCCGATCAGTGCCCGAACTGTGACGGTCGAGGTGTGCTCGTCGACCTCGCCCTCCTCGAATGAGCGCCTGCCCGACCCCAATCACCCGAATTGAGACTGCGGCGCCGTTGGCGTGGCAGCTCCAGACCGATAGGATCCCACCGCTATGTACGCAGTAATCGCAACCGGCGGTAAGCAGGAACGAGTCGCAGAAGGCCAGCAATTGCAGGTCGAGCTACTCGGGGCTGAAGACGGCGCCGACGTCTCCTTCATACCAGTTCTGTTCGTCGATGGCGATTCAGTGTTGGCTACCCCCGCTGAACTGAAGGGCGTGACCGTCACTGGTCGTGTCATCGGTTCCGCAAAGGGACCCAAGATCGACGGCTTCACCTACAAGCGGCGCACGAACCAGCGCAAGCGGTACGGCCACCGTCAAAAGTACACCGTCGTCGAAATCACCTCGATCGCAAAGGGCTGAGCCATGTCAAAGACAAAAGGTGGCGGGTCTACCCGCAACGGTCGTGATTCCAACGCACAGCGCCTCGGCGTCAAGGCGTTCGGTGGTTCGACCATCACAGCAGGAACCATCTTGATTCGCCAGCGTGGTACTCGGTTCCATCCAGGTGCCAACGTGGGAATCGGCAAGGACGACACACTGTTCGCGCTCAAGGACGGCAGCGTTCAATTCGGTGAGCGACGTGGTCGCCGCGTGATCAACGTCATCACGCCTGACTGAACTTCGTCGGTCTTCGAACTCACTGACCCGGCCCGCGAGGGCCGGGTTCAGTCGTTTTCGGGCATACCCACGCCTTGCGGCAAGCGGTCGGGGCCCCACCCCAAGAGCATCATCGCTTGCCTGCATGCGAATCGATCGGTCATGCCGCCCACATAGCGGACCGCGGCATGCATCGCCTCAGCGCTGCCTGCCTGCAATCCCCGTGCGGGAGACATGGTGTGAGGATCGTCGTTGTCTGGGAGCAGGTTCGGTCGATCGGAGTAATGCTCGACCAGTGCCTGCAGCAACGTGATCACCGCAGTGGCCTGTGCCCGTGAGGCTGGCCGCAGATAGACGCGTTCGTAGTTAAAGAGACGGAACTCCGCGAGCGCGGCGGCGTGGTCGTTGATCATTCCGATCCGTGCGGTCGCAGCGGTTGCGTCGATCATTGCGCGAATGAACGCACCCAATTGACGAGATCTGGACTCTCCGCAACGTTCGCGTACGAGGGCGGGCAACATGTCGGGGGTGACGATGCCTGCAGCGACAGCGTCCTCGAAGTCATGACAGACGTAGGCAATGCGGTCGGCCCATGAGACGACCTCACCTTCGGGTGTCGCTGGCGCGGGACGGGACCACGAATGATTACGAATGCCATCGAGCGTTTCCTCGCACAGGTTGAGCGGGGTCAATGTGACGTCGGCTCCCCAAACGGCGTGGTCATATCCGCCCGACACATACGGTGATAAGGCGTCTTCGCTGGCGTGTCCACCCGGACCGTGCCCGCAATCGTGCCCCAACGCGATTGCTTCGGTCAGGGCGAGGTTCAGGCCGAGTGCACGTGAGATTGACATGGCCACTTGCGCGACCTCGAGAGCGTGTGTCAGTCGCGTGCGTTGGTGATCGTCGGGGAACACGAACACCTGTGTCTTGCCGGCGAGACGTCGAAAGGCGGACGCATGCAGAATGCGATCGCGGTCTCGCTCGAAGCACGTGCGATACGGGTCGGGATCTTCGTCGACGGCGCGATTCCCGCTGCTGTCAGCACGCGTGGCGAGCCTGGCCATCGTGGCGTCTTGTGCCTGTTCGCTCTGGCGCCGATCGACGAGATCTGTACCGCCCGGGCCCGCCCACGAGTCGCTATGGGCCAACTGGATGCCAGCGACGACAGGGCCAGTCATCGTGGCAGCCCATCGTTGAGCACGCTCCTGCACCGACTCATCCATGCCCGCAGGATACGCGCTGCAATCCGAGAGCGCCTGCAACCCGTGCCAGATAGCCTTGCGATGCCCTATGAGTGGATTTGTCGACGAAGCCCAACTGAACGTGCGCGGTGGCGACGGCGGTGCCGGCTGTGTCTCGTTCCGTCGTGAGGGTCCCGAGGCCATGGGTGGTCCAAACGGTGGTGACGGTGGCAAAGGCGGCGATGTCTGGCTCGTGGCTACCCGAAACGTCGCATCCCTGCTCGCGTTTCGCGATCATCCCCATCGTAGAGCCAAGGACGGCGTGCACGGTAAAGGCAAAGATCAGCACGGCAAACGCGGCGAGAGCATCGAGGTCATGGTTCCCGAGGGCACCATCGCGCGTGACATGTACACGGGCGAACTACTGGCCGATCTGGTGCATCATGGCGACCGCTGGCTCGCTTCAGCAGGCGGTCGTGGCGG
>JAYTWP010000306.1:0-2347 GCA_043743395.1 Actinomycetota bacterium
GATGAAGCGTCAGGCAAATCGGTCGTCGCCCGTGCCGTCATCCAGTTCTCTCTGGCCGGTCTCGTCGCAGTAGTCGTCGTCGGCTTCGGACTCGCGATAGTAAGTCGGCGGGTCGGCGAACGCGAGGCCATTTTCGACGTACGCACCCAGACAAGTTTGAGCGCACACGAATTCGTGGAGCCAGCCATGACCAACGGGCTCGCGCGGGGCGATGCCGCCAGCCTGCAAGTCGTCGACAATGTGGTCAGGCGTGTGGTTCTCACACCCGATCTCGTTCGCATCAAGATTTGGAATCGTGATGGCAAGATTCTCTATTCGGACGAACCTCGTCTCATTGGTTCCACGTTTGAACTTGGCGAGGGAGAACTGGAGGTGCTCAACAACGGGCGGATCGAAGCCGAGGTCAGCGATCTGTCCAAGCCCGAGAACCAGTTTGAAGAAGGCAGCGGCAAACTTCTCGAGGTCTACGTCCCCGTGAGATTGCCGAACGGTACGCGTCTGTTGTTCGAGGCGTACTTCCGTTACCAGATCGTCTCGCGCAATGGCACGCGAGTTTGGCGAGACTTCGCGCCGCTGGCGCTCGGCGCCTTGGCCGCTGTCGAGATCGTCCAGATTCCGCTTGCCTGGTCGCTGGCACGGCGGCTGCGACAGCGACAGCGAGAACGTGAGGGGCTCCTTCAGAATGCTCTCGACGGCTCCGACGTGGAGCGGCGCCGCATCGCCTCCGATCTCCACGACGGAGTCGTGCAAGACCTCGCCGGTGTGGCGTTGGTACTCGGCGGCACGGCGATGCAGCCCGGGTTGCCGGAAAGCGCCGTCACGGCGCTCAACGAGTCGGCCGCAGAAGTCCGCGACAGCATCGGTGCGCTGCGCTCGCTGCTCGTGGAGATCTACCCGCCGAATCTCTTCGATGAGGGACTCGAATCCGCTCTCAATAATCTCGCCGCGCGGTCCCAGGTTCGAGGCATTGTGGTGACCGTTCACACCTCCACTGAGAAGCTTGTGCCGCGGGCCGTCGTCGCGCTTCTCTATCGCGCAGCACAAGAAGCACTGCGCAACGTGGTGAACCATTCAAGGGCCACCGATGCCTCGGTCGACGTACGCACCAGTGAAACCACGGCGATTCTCGAAGTCCGTGACAACGGCGTGGGCTTCGAACCTGCAGCCGTGACCGAAGCAGCCAAGACAGGGCATTTCGGTCTGCACGCGCTGAGACAGTTGGTCACAGACGCCGGAGGTCGCCTTGAGCTGGATACTATGCCCGAAGGCGGAACGCGCCTGCGGGTGGAGGTCCCGCTGCAATGATCCGAGTACTGATTGTCGATGACCACTCAGTCGTGCGTCGGGGCCTCGAAACACTCCTCCGCTCCACCGAGGACATCGAGGTTGTCGGAACCGCAACCGACGGCGAAGCTGCCCTACACCGCGTCACGGAACTTGCCCCAGATGTCGTGCTGATGGACCTTTCTATGCCACACATGGACGGGATCGAGACCACCAAACGCCTTCTCGTCAGCAACCCGAACATACGCGTTGTTGTGCTCACGTCGTTCTCCGAGCAGCGCAAGGTGTTCGATGCCCTTGCTGCCGGAGCCAATGGCTATCTACTCAAGGACTCCACGCCCGATCAGCTCATCGCTGGCATTCGCGCCGCTTATGCTGGCGGTTCACCACTCGACCCGAAGGCGGCGCGCATGCTCATCGACGCCCGACGCGGCTCATCGGCGACGTCGCTGTTGAGCCCCCGCGAAACCGATGTGTTGCGCGAAGTCACCAAGGGAGCCACCAACAAGACCATCGCTGAGCGGCTCGGTATCGGCGAAAGAACGGTGAAAGCACATCTCACGGCCGTGTTCCAGAAGATCGAGGTCAGGGATCGCACGCAGGCCGCGATGTGGGCGAAGGAAAATCTTCCAGAAGACTGACCCGCACACTGCCGGTTTCCTACCCTGGCGACGGCGTACGATCAGCAGATATGAATTCGCTGCTGCTTGTCGAAGACGACGACCGCATCAGCCAGCCGTTGGTGCGAATGCTGCAAGCCGAAGGCTTCGCCGTCGAACACGTGGAAACGGGTGAAGCTGCGCTCGCCGCGATTGCAGCGGCACCACCAGATCTGGTCCTGCTCGACCTGAGCCTGCCAGACATCGACGGTCTCGATATCTGTCGACGCGTACGCCTGTCCCACCCTGCACTTCCAATCGTGATGCTCACCGCCCGCAACGAAGAAGTCGAGGTCGTCGTCGGCCTCGATGCCGGCGCCGACGATTACATCACAAAGCCATTTCGCGTGGCCGAACTCACGGCACGCATCCGCAGTCGCCTACGCGCCAGCCACGCCGGCGGA
>JAYTWP010000307.1:0-2314 GCA_043743395.1 Actinomycetota bacterium
GCGCACGATCTCGCGGGTCGCATCGCCGGCATCTCGCTGATGGGCGGGGGCTCGTTCGGCAACCGCACGGCCGCCGCCGAATTCAATGTGTGGGCAGACCCCGAGGCGGCAGCGATCGTGTTCGAATACGGAGGTCCGCTGATCATGAGCGGACTCGACGTGACTCATCAGTTCCAGGCAACTCCGGACCGAATCGACAAGGTGCGCTCCGTTCCGGGACGTTTGGCATCTGTACTTGCCGATCTACTCACGTTCTTCAGTGGCACCTATATGGCTCGCCACGATGACATGGGCGGTGCGGCCGTGCATGACCCAATCGCAGTGATGGCGCTCACCCACCCCGACATGTTCACCAAGGTTCGCCGCCACGTAGTGGTGGAGACCGCCGGCGAGCACACGCGCGGTATGACACTCATCGACGAACGCGCCCTCATCGAACGACGCCCACCGAACTGCGACATGCTCACCCACGTGGACGCGGATCCCGCGTTCGATGTCATCGTTGCCGCCATCGCTGCATTCAGCCGCTGACGCAGGCGGGCGGCTCGCGAGGTTCGTGATCGCGTTACTCTCGGCACATGCGCGCAGCCGTAATTCGTGATTGGCAGCTTCGGGTCGACGACATTCCCATACCGACGCCCGGCCCTGGACAAGTACTGACCAAGGTTCTCGCATGCGGCATCTGTGGCAGCGATCTGCACCTACTCGCGCACGGACGTGAGCAACGTGCACTGGCCGAGATGTTCAACGAGGGACTCGTGCCCGAGCCGGTGAGCGTGCAAATGTTCGAGCCCGACAGGGACATGGTGATGGGACACGAGTTCTGTTGTGAGGTGCTCGAGTTGGGTCTAGGGGTCAGCAACCTCGCCGTCGGCGACGTCATCGTGTCAATGCCTGTTGCGTTCGACCAATCCGGCCTCCACGGGATCGGCTTCAGCAACACCTACAACGGCGGCTACGCCGAATTCATGGTTCTCAACGAGATGATGGGCATCAAAGTCCCGGCGGGTCTGCCGCCAGATCTCGCTTCGCTCACCGAGCCACTGGCAGTTGGCGTGCATGCCGTTGCGAAGAGCCGGATCACAAGTAGCGAATCTGCGATCGTGATGGGACTCGGTCCGGTCGGCTTGGCATGTATTGCAGAACTGAAGATGCGCGGCGTCGGGCCGATCATTGCAGCGGACTACTCGCCACGACGGCGGGCTCTTGCCGAAGGACTCGGCGCGCACGTGGTCGTCGATCCACGCGAGACGACGGCGATCGCGGCGTGGCGAAAGGCCGACGGTCTTCGCCCGCTCGTCATCTTCGAAGCGGTTGGTGTTCCCGGAATGCTCAACGAAGCAATGCGAGTCGCTCCCAAGAACACGCGAATTCTCGTGGTTGGCGTTTGTATGCAACCGGATCACATCCATCCGATGCTCGGAATCAGAGGCGAACTGAACATCCAGTTCGCACTCGGCTACGAGCCGGACGAGTTTGCGTCGGCGCTCGCCGCGATCGCCGACGGCAAGGTCGACCTCTCGCCGTGGATTACTGGCACCGTCGATATCGATGGTGTACCGCAAGCATTCACCGATCTGGCCAACCCCGAAACCCACGCCAAGATCCTGGTCACACCGTGAGGAGCTACCAATGAACGACTCGGGCAGCAGCGACACAGGATGGAATCCGCTGACGTTTCCCCGCCAGTACGCGCGAACTCAACGTTTCACGCTGGGCGAACCACGCACGGTCGTGGTCTCGCCCGACGGTATGCGAGTGGTCTTCTGCCGTAGCGCGGCGGGCGACGACCCCGTCAATTGTCTCTGGGTGCTCGATGTCGCGACCGGCACTGAGCGCCTCGTTGCCGACCCTCACCAACTGCTCGACGACAGCAAAAGCACCGACGAGACAGCCGCCGAGCGTGCCCGGCGTGAGCGCACGCGCGAAGCTGGCGGCGGCATCGTGAGCTACGCCACCGACGAGGCGGTGACGGTGGCCGCATTCGCGTTGGCCGGTCGCCTCTTCGGAGTCGGATTGATCAGCGGTGCAGCACGCGAGCTACCAGTACGCGGCCCGGTCTTTGACCCCCGCCCGGACCCAACTGCGAAACGAATCGCGTATGTGAGTGGCGACACCGTGCGCATCGGCGAACTCGACGGCACGAGCTGGGAATTGGCCGGCGAGCCCGAGACCAAGAACGTGAGTTGGGGCAAGGCCGAGTTCGTTGCTGCCGAAGAAATGGGTCGCCAACGCGGATTCTGGTGGAGCCCGGACGGCACCACTCTTGCTGTTGAGCGCGCCGACAATTCGCCAGTCTCGGTGTGGTATATCG
>JAYTWP010000308.1:0-1982 GCA_043743395.1 Actinomycetota bacterium
CAGGCCAAGCCCCGCACCGTCACGGAACGACGCGATCTGGCGGCCTGGTTGCACCGCATCTTTCGGTACGGACATCACCGGCTCACCGTATGTAGAGAACAACGCGTGGATATCGCGAACGTTGAGAGCGAGTCCCCAGAACGTCGCTTCGCCAACGGGCACATCGGGAAAAGTCACAACCTCGACGATCAGCTCGCCCAGACGATGGAACCCCTGCCGCAACGCGCCGACCTCGCGAATTCGTTTCAGGGGCGCCGCGGTTGCAGCGGCCAGAGCATCAGATGTGCGCTCCAGATCGGGTGTGTACACAACAACATGATCGATGCCGACGACGCCGTTGGGATGCGCCATGCCAACACCGGCGTGAGGTGGTTCACCGTGCGAAGTCGACAGGCCGTCGATGTAGGCGACGGTGGGATCCACAGCGTCGGCGAGCACCCACGACTGGATTCCCGTGCGCGTCGTGCCGAGGTGCTCAGCTTGTTGGTCAATGCCGACGAAGCGGATGCGGATGCCGCCAACTTGCATCAGACCTTCGTCGTTGACCGCAAAGCCAACCGCTCGCCACGCATCGGCGTCGCCCACCATCACGAACTCTGCGACTGTGGTCACTGTGGACCAGCGAGCTGCCAACTGAAGAACGACAAGACATCGGCGAACTCATCCGCGCGCTTGCTGACCGGTTTGCCAACGCCGTGGCCGGCCCGGCCCTGTTGTGTGAGCAGGATGGGTCGATCGTGCTGCGACGCCGCCGCCCACTGCAGTTGTGCCGCCATCTTGCGCGCGTGCAACGGATCGACGCGAGTGTCGCCATCGGCGGTCGTCAGGAGCACCGCCGGATACTCGCGGCCCTCGACGACGCGATGGTACGGCGAGTACGACCACAGCCACGCGAATTCTTCGGCCCGAGTTGGGTCGCCGTACTCGTCGGTCCACAGCTGCGCGATCAAGAAGTTGGGGAACCTCACCATGTCGAGCAAGGGCACGGCGCACCACACGGCCCGGCAGAGGTCGGGGCGCTGTGTGAGCGCGGCGCCGACCAGAAGGCCACCGTTGGAACCGCCAGCGATCGACAAGCGGTCACGGCTCGTGAGACCTGACTCGACCAACCAATCGGCCGCCGAATGAAAGTCGTCGAACACGTTCTGCTTGTTGGCTCGGCGTCCTGCGTGATGCCACGCCTGTCCTTCTTCCAAACCGCCGCGCAAGCCGGCAATCGCGTAAAGACCTCCAGACGCACACCAGGCCGCGATGGATGGCGACCACAGCGGTGTCTCCGAGATTGCGAAGCCGCCATAGCCAGTGAGGATGGTCGGTGTCTCGGGCGATGGAGTGACGTCTTGTCTGTGTACGAGGAACAGCCCGACGGAGGTGCCGTCAAGCGATGGATAGGACACCTGACTCACGGCCAGCCGAGGGAGCGCTTCGGTTGACAGCTCGCCGGCGGCCCACCGCGTGACACCATCTGCTGCGGAGAACCGATACAGACTTGTGGGTGCATCGAAACCAGCGACGGTGACGAATGCCGTTGAGGTACCGCTATCAGTGGCCACACCCTCGATAGAGGCAATGCCGAAGTCCGTCACCGTTGAGAGGTGGCGACCGTCGATCGACCACCGATCGAGACGATCGACGGCCTGTTCGGTGACAACAACGATGATCTCGTCACCACACGGCGATGCGTGTTTGATGACACCTGCACCCTCGGGCACCACCGTTGCCCAGTTCTCAACGTATGGGGCAGACAACGGGGCCACCACGACGCGCCCTCGCGGAGCAAGCAGCGTAGATGTCATCAACAGTTGGTCGCCCATGAAAGCAAAGGTTGTGTTCGCCTCCTGACCGCTGATGATCGTCTGCCATGCGCCCGACACGCGATCGAGGAGAAAGCCATCGACCCGAGCCCATCCGACACCGACTTCGACCAACACGTATCGACCATCGACCGATGCCTGCACATCGGGCCACGATTGCGGTGCGGC
>JAYTWP010000309.1:0-5124 GCA_043743395.1 Actinomycetota bacterium
GCGAACTGCGTGCGGCCGAGCGTGCGCTCGAGCAACTGGCCGAGCTGATACAGGATGTACATGTTGAAGGCGATATGAAGAAGCCCGAAATGAAGGAAGCCGCTCGTGATCAGTCGGTACCACTCGTGGGTTGCCTGCAGCAGCCCTCGATTCAGGCCAAGGTTCACTTGCTGCTCGGTGATGCGCCCACCCATCGACAGTGAGCCACTGTCTTTCGCTGCCACCCAGACGAAGACGGCCACGTTGATCGCAATGAGGACCGTGGTGACCAATGTGGGTTGTCTCGCGTTTGCGTAACGCACTCGGGTCTTGATGTCGGGCTGAGCAGCCTTACGGCAGTCGGCACAGTGTGAACCGACGCTGGCCTGGACCAGACAGTCGCTACATGCTGGTTTCCCGCAGCGAGTGCAGCTGCGACCAGTCTCGCGGTCGGGGTGGCGATAACAGTGCGTGATCGTTGGCGGCTGAGGCAGCGACATGGCTGAAAGGGTACCGGCTCGTCGCTCTTGCGACGGCTCAGCTCAGGCGGTCAGCCTGCATATCGAGCCACCACTGGCGAAGTGAGGCCCAGGCATAGATGCCAGTGTCGTGGCCGTCGCTCCAGGAGATCGACAGACCCCACGCGCCAGCAAACTCGGCGTTGCTGATGGAGATTGTGGTTGCCTGGCCCTGACGTGGCCAGGCGAGCTCACCGCGTTCGCGCCAACCTCGACACGTCGCGCATGGGCAGCTAGCGCGCAGGTCCGCGAGGGCGAACGTGCACACGAGGTCGTCCTCAAACGTGATCGCCACCGTTGCGTCGCGTTCGATGGTGACGTCGCGAACAGCCGTGTTCATGTCGGCCAGGTCATGAGAATGGGTTCCACGCAGCGATGGCCGCAAGACTATGCATGAACTAGCGCGTCGATCGCGATCGTCAGCAGCACGACAACGATGATGAGGCCGTTGTAGGTGGTGTGCGCACGCGCCGACTCCAGGGTTGCCTCTTGCGTCGAGCTGTGCAGACGATATGAGCGGAGATACGCGAACATGAAATACGCACCGCCCGCGCTCAGGGCCAACGCCGTGCCGATCGGGATGCCGATCAGTGCATGGATGAGTCCGAACTGCACGACCTTCACGCCGCGTTGACTGCCGCTCCAGTGTTCGGCGCCACGCCTGAACATGCGCTCCTCGGCGTACGCGAAGAGCGGCAACGCCGGCACCAACATGAGCATGAAGATGGCTGGGATCAACCACTCCCACACCGTGCCACTCGTCGAATCGTTGGAGCCGAAGACCGGATTACCTTGGCCGCCGAGCGATGTCCACCAACCCCATCGCAGCCCGGGAATCTGCACGAGCGCGCTCGCCGCAGCGATCACGATGGCCAAGACGAACGGCACTGGCCATACGTGGCGCCAACGGATGCCGCGCACGATGCTCACGATCAAGGAACGTCCGTCACTGGCCAACGATCGTCGCAAACCACCGAAGAGGCGCACGCCGACGAATGCCAAGACGGCCATCGTGACCGTGGTGTTGACCTGTGCGCTCACACGCTGAGTGTATGCAACGGCTTACTGACTAAGGTCGCGTCAACATCACGAGGGGGAATCAGATGGCGTGGGATTTTGAAACCGAGCCAGAGTTCGAAGCCAAGCTCGAATGGATGCGTGGTTTCGTTCGGCAAGAAATCATGCCGCTCGAAACTCTCTCCGAGGAGTTCCGCCGCCCTGGCGGCCGCGATGTGTTCGCCAAGATTGTCGCGCCGCTCAAGGAGCAGGTGAAAGAAAAGGGTCTATGGGCCGCGCACCTTCCCCCGGACATGGGCGGGATGGGTTTCGGTCAAGTACGTCTCGGTCTGATGCACGAGATTCTCGGTCAATGCGGCTACGCACCGAGTGTGTTCGGCAATAACGCGCCCGACAGCGGCAACGCCGAGCTGCTCTCAGTTGGAGGTACGCCCGAGCAGCGCGATCGGTGGATGACGCCACTGCTCGAAGGAACGATGCGGAGTTGCTTCAGCATGACTGAGCCAGGTGCCGGTGCAGACCCGACCTTGCTCACCACCAGCGCGCTTCGTGACGGAGACGAGTGGGTGATCAACGGCCATAAGTGGTTCTCGTCGAATGCCTCGATCAGCGACTTTCTGATCGTGATGTGCAAGACGGGTGACTCTGAGCAGAGTGCCTATAAGGCGTTTTCGATGATCATCGTTCCCACACGTACGCCCGGCGTCAACATCGTGCGTGACGTTCCGACGATGGGCGAACCCGATCACAAGACCGGTGAGCCCGGCGGGCACGCTGAGATCCTGTACGAAAATGTGCGTGTCCCATTCGACAATGTTGTCGGAGGCGAAGCCGGCATCGGACAGGGGTTCGCGCTCGCGCAAAAGCGGCTCGGCCCCGGGCGTATCCATCATGCGATGCGCTGGCTCGGCCAGAGCCAGCGGGCCTTCGACATGCTCTGCGAGCGCGCGCTCACCCGCTACGCCCACGGCAGCATTCTGGCCGAGAAGCAGATGATCCAGGACTGGATTGCCGAGAGCCATGCCGAGATGCAGGCGGCACGTCTACTCACTCTGCAAGCCGCGTGGAAGATGGATCAGCTCCACGCACAAGGCCGGCATCACAGTGATGCGCGTATTGAGATCGGCGTGATCAAGTTCTGGGGAGCCAAGGTGCTCTACAACGTGATCGACCGCGCGATCCAGATCCATGGCAGCCTCGGTTACACCACGGACCTTCCATTGGAGTCGATGTATCGCGCAGCCCGTGCAGCACGTATCTACGACGGCCCCGACGAGGTCCACAAGGTCACGGTCGCCCGTCAATTACTGAAGCGTTATCGGGCATCGGATCCGCCGTTGGAACACATCCCCACTCGACGCATCGCAGCACAAGACAAGTTCGCGTCGTACCTCGACGACATCGCCGTCAGCCACTGACCGGCTCGGAGTGACCGGCGCGGAGTGACCGGCGCGGCGTGACTGCTTAGGAGTTCAGCTCGTTCGCGCGCGTGCAGCAGCGGCGAACGTATCGGCCGGGCATGGCTCGCCGAGGAGGAAGCCCTGCGCCATGTCGCACCCGAGCATCTTCAGGCGGTGCAACTGATCTGGGGCGGTGACCCACTCTGCAACGACTTCCATATCGAGCGCGTGAGCAAGCTGAATGATCGAGCGCACGATCGGATCGTTGTCGCCGTCGACCCCCAAGCTCGAAGCAATCGAGCCATCGAGCTTGAGCACATCGGCTCGGTAATCGCGCAACGCAGTGAGTGACGACGCACCGGTACCGAAGCTGTCGAGCGCGATGCTGACACCGAAGCGTCGAAGCGTCTGCAGCGCCCGCATCGTCGTGGGCTGATCCGCGTAGAGCGTGGCTTCGTCGAAGTCGAGCGTCAGTTGCTGAGGCAACAGATCAAGCTCGCGCACAGTGTTGATGATCCGCTCGACAAATGCACCCTCGGCCATCTGGCGGCCGCTGACGTTGACATGCACGCTGAAGTTGCGTTCGACGAGCTCGGCGTCGAGCCACGCGCGCGCATCCTTGCACGCCTGGCGGATGACCCAATCTCCCATCGGCAGAATGGCACCGCTCTCCTCTGCGAGTGGAACGAAATCGCGCGGCATGAGCAGTCCACGCTGTGGGTGATGCCAGCGCAGCAGTGCTTCGGCGCCCACCATGCGGCCAGTGTGCGTGGACATGATCGGCTGATAGGCAAGGCGCAGTTCGTCACTGGCCATCGCCTTTTCGAGGGCAATCGAGAGATGCTTGCGATCTTGCGCAGCATTGCCCATTGCCTCGGTGAACAGTTCGCAGCGTGAACGACCGCGGTGCTTGGCGCGATACATCGCGGTATCGGCGTTGCGTAGGACGGCCAACGCCTCATCGGCGGGCGATCCTTCGAGAGGATTGCGGGGATTGGAGAGAGCAATGCCGATGCTCACGCTGAGGTCGACCTCGACGCCGTTGAGCATGAGGCGACCTGTCAGCGCGTGACTGACACGCTCGGCGAGTTCGAGAGCTGTTTGCTCGTCGATCCCGCCTTCGCACAACACCACGAATTCGTCACCACCGATACGGGCGATGATGTCGGCGGGGCGGGTCGCAGTTGCGAGGCGGCTCGCGATCGAGGCGAGAAGGAGATCGCCGACATCATGGCCAGCGTTGTCGTTGACGTCCTTGAGACGATCGAGGTCGACGAAGAGTACGGCGATCTGCTGGTGCTGGTAACGACCACGGTTGAGTGCTTCCGCGAGCGTGCGCAACAACAGCGTGCGGTTCGGAAGACCCGTGAGTGGGTCGTGAGTGGCTTGATGAGCGAGCTCTGCCTGCAGATGCTTGCTTGCAGTGACATCGCGAATTTGGGAGGCCCAGAACTCGATAGCTCCGTCGCTGGCACGTTGCACGTACACCGTGACACTGAGGGTGCGCGCGAGGCCGTCGGGCCCGCGGTAGACGACCTCGCCATTCCAGTCGCCGCTGGTGGGGTTGCTCAGCACCTCACGCGGGATCTGATCGCGTAGGGTTTGCAGCAGCCCGCGCATCGCGGGTTCGCGGACGAGCTCGACAGCATCGGCCACACCGAACAAAGTCCGTGCGGCCTCGTTGGTGAATGTTGGTGATCCGTGCCGATCGATGATCAGGATCGCGTCGGGACTGACACCGAGCAGACCAGTGAGGCGTTCGCTGAGTTGACGCTGATGGTGTTCCTCGGTGACGTCGGTGACGCACCCGACATAGCCAACATGTTGGGCGAAGAGATCTTTCTTTGCCGTTGCGTCGAGTCGTAACCACACCAGCTTGCCCTGCTGCGTCCAGACTCGGAAGCTGGCTGTCAGCGGCTCACCCGCTTCGCGCAACCGAGACCATGCCAGTTCTGCGGCGGCGCGATCTCCGGGATGGGCGTTCGCCCACGGGGCTGCGCCGAGCGGGACGGCCCCACCGCTGAGGGCTAACGCGCGAAACGACTCGTCGGCAGAGACGAGACGACCAAGCAGGTCAGTTTCGAACATCCCAACTGGGAGCGCATTCATCACAAAGAAATTCCTGTCCCGCTAGCCGTGCGATATTTCTAGCCCATTGTCGGGCGCGATGGCTCAAGTTTCCGTCAAGGTGTGGTGTAGACGCCGGTTAT
>JAYTWP010000310.1:0-12201 GCA_043743395.1 Actinomycetota bacterium
CGATCGGAGGCGTCGTAGAGCACCACGCTTTGCCCTGGCGAGATTCGACGCTGCGGTTCAGTCCAGCGCACGTGCGCCGTGAGCCCATCAGGGTCGAGGAACACAACGGCTGGCTTGGGGACGCCGTGCGCACTGCACTGCACCAGCACGTTGTCGAGCGCACTCACGAGTTGCGGAGAATGCACCCAGGTCATGTTGTGCACCACATGACCTGCCGTCAGCAGATCGCTTTCGTCACCAACGGTGACGACGCCACCGGTGACATCGATATCGATCACGAAGCGCTTCGGCCCGCCGCCGGCCAACCCGAGACCACGGCGCTGTCCGAGTGTCACCATTTCAACGGCCGGAACTTCGCCGACGCGCGTGCCATCGGAGTCGACGACCGTCGCAGACCGGAACGGAATACGCGATCCGAGAAACGTTGTGCGACCGCCGGCGCTCGTGATGAAACACACGTCTTGACTGTCGGGCTTGGCGGCGGTGCGCAAGCCGAGCCGAGCCGCGTGCGCGCGCACATCGGGCTTGGTCATTGCACCCACCGGAAACATGGTCCGGGCGAGTTCGGTCTGATCGATCATGTGCACCACGTAGCTCTGATCTTTGGCGCGGTCGGCGCCCCGTTCGAGCTCGAACCCGTCGCCTGCCCACGGGGTCTGTGTCGACGGCGTGACTCTGGCGTGATGTCCTGTGGCAATGGCGTCGAAACCCAACAACGTGGCGCGCTCGCTGAGTCGCGCAAACTTCACATGTCGATTGCACTCGATACATGGATTCGGAGTGATGCCCGCAGTGTGGGCCAACACGTAAGGGTTCACGACATGGTCATTGAAGTCGTCGGTGAAATTGAAGACGAGGTGATCGATACCGATCTGCTGCGCGACGCGTCGCGCGTCGTCGACATCGGACACGCTGCAACAGCCGGTGTCACTTTCTCCGCCCCATAAACGCATCGTGACACCGACGACGTCATGTCCCTGCTCGACGAGCAACGCTGCAGCAACGGAAGAATCGACGCCACCACTCATCGCGACCATCACCTTCATCGCGGTCCCCCACGAAGACGGCGCACAGCGGGCACGAGCACATCGATGACTCGGTCGATATCTGCATCCGTAGTGGTGTGACCGAGACTCAGACGTAGGGCCCCGAGCGAATATCGCTTTTCGACCCCCATCGCGGCGAGCACGTGCGAAGGCTCCATCGCGCCGCTGGCACATGCTGACGCCGCTGATGCACACACCCCACCCTCGTCGAGGAAATACAACAGCGCCTCGCTCTCGATGTCGGCAATACACACGTGTGCGGAACCGGCGATCTTGGCGTCGCGCGGCACGGTCTCGATGACGTCTGGTAACTGGTCGATCAGTGTGTCGACCAGACGGTTGCGGAGCGCTGCGAGACGCAGAATCTCCGCCGAGCGCTCGACGTCGGTGAGTCGCAGTGCCTCGGCCATCGCGACGATGCCCGCGACATTGTGTGTGCCACTGCGACGATCTCGTTCTTGGCCGCCACCTTGCAACAGCGGCTCGAGCACAGTGCCTTGGCGCACGACGAGGGCACCAACACCCTTGGGTCCCCCGAACTTATGCGCCGACAACGCGAGCATGTGAACGTTCGCAAAGATGTCTCGGAGATCGAGCCAGCACGCCGCCTGAATTGCGTCGGTGTGCAACAACGCCTGAGGCGCATGCTCGCGTATCGCCCGGGAGACTTCGGCAATCGGATTGATCGAGCCGACCTCATTGTTGACGGACATCACCGACACGATGGACACGTCGGGATCGAGTGCCGCAACGAGCGCATCGAGATCGATTCGGCCGGCAGCATCGACATCGACAACGCGACCGCCGCCGTGTTCGACGGCGTGCAACACCGCATGGTGCTCGGCCGCTGAACACACCGCGATGCCGCCATGACGACGCTGCGTACCGACGATCGCGGCGTTGTCCGCCTCCGTGCCGCAGCCCGTGAAAACGACCTCGCCCGGATCGCAGCCGACAACATTGGCAACGACATCACGCGCCTCATCGACAGACTGACGCACCGACCGAGCGAACCGGTGCGATCCGCTGGGATTCGCAAAACGCTCTGTGAGGAAGGGCAGCATGGCTTGCACCGCCTCGGCGCGCATCGGCGTCGTGGCGGCGTGATCGAGGTAGGTGAGCAAGGGTGCTGCGTTCACCTGGTTGAGGGTACAGGTGCTCTGGCCACGCGCCGAGCGGCAGCGCCCTCAAGCAGCGGTACCGTGGGTCCACAACAACGACTGCGTCCACGAGCGAGGGCGATCGGGGATCACGATGCAGGGCTACGACAGCACGAGTTACGGCGAGGCATTCGCCGATGTGTACGACGAGTGGTACGGCGATATCAGCGACGTGGACGCCACCGTGGAAACGCTGGCCGAACTCTCTGCCGAAGCGGGCACGCTGCCCATCGTCGAGCTTGGCGTCGGAACCGGTCGCCTGGCGCTGCCCCTCGCGCAACGCGTGCAACCCACGCCCGTGATCGGCATCGACTCAAGTGCAGCAATGCTCACCCAACTCAAGAACAAGAACATCGATACGCCCGTGCACACAATCCTCGGAGACATGGTCGACGATCTACCCGACGCACCACTCGGCGTTGTCTTCGTTGCCTTCAACACGTTCTTCAACCTCGGCACGCAGCAGCGACAGCGCGCATGCATGCAAAGCGTCGCCCAACGTCTCGACCCCACAGGCAGCTTCGTTATCGAGGCACTCGTGCCTGATGAACCTCCTCGTACCGGCAGCCTTGTCGAACTGAAGTCGCTCGATCGCGACCGAGTCGTGCTGAGCGTGGCCCGGTATGACGGGATCGCCCAATCAGCGGAGGGTCAGTTCATCGAGTTCACCGAGGCCGGAGGGGTTCGGCTACGGCCGTGGAGTATCCGGTACGCGTCGCCGGTCGAACTCGATGCCATGGCAGCAGAGGTTGGGCTCTCGTGCCGCTACCGCTGGCAAAGCTTCGCCCGGGACCCCTTCACCGAGGACAGCACCCGTCATGTGAGCGTGTACGCGCACGGTGAGCAGGCAGGCGACCAGCGCTGGCAAATGTGACACGCAGGAGTGTGACATTCAACCTCCACAAAGGAAAGTGCCCTCTGATCCGCCTCTCGCACCGCTCATCGTCGTATCCTTTTTTACAAGATGTCTCAAATGCGTTTGAATCCTCTCACCGGGCGTTGGGTCACGATCGTGGCCGACCGTGCGGAGCGGCCAACCGACTTTGCGCCTCGCTCCACAGAAGTCGAGGCAGATCCAAGTCGACCGTGCCCGTTCTGCCCCGGCAACGAAGAAGCAACTCTGCCTGCACTCGAACAGGTTGATGAGGGTGGTAGCTGGCGGCTCAGGGTCGTGCCAAACCTCTTTCCGGCTTTTGACGGCGACGAGCCGTTTGCGGTGCATCATCTCGGTCCCGTGCACGTCATGGCCGTGGCAAGTGGGATCCACGAAATCTTCGTCTATACGCCAGATCACAATGGCGGCATCCATCTCAGCGACGATTTGAAGATCGCCGAAACCATGCAAGCGTTGAAGCGTCGTCTCGTCGACCACGCGAAGACTCCCAACATCCGCTACACACAGGCCATCGTCAATCATGGTCGCGAAGCCGGCGCGTCCCTCGCTCATCCCCACGGGCAGTTGCTCGGCTTGCCGTTCGTCCCAGGCGAGATCCTCGAGGAAGAACGAGCCTTTGCCCGCTTTGAAAGCGCCTGCATTCTCTGCGCCACCATCGAAGCTGAGCTCACCGATGGCAAGCGCATCGTGTTCGCCAACGACGACGTCGTGTGCCTCTGCCCGTACTGGAGCGGCAGCCCGTACGAACTGCTCATCATCCCGCGCCAGCACGACCTGCATCTGCAAGATGCCAGCGACACATCGCTGACCGCCGTCGGTCGGGCAATTCGCGATGCGCTGCTTCAGTTGCGCGAAGCATTCGGTGACGTCGCCTACAACCTGGTGTTCCACACCGCGCCGCATCAGCACACTGGCGAGTACCACTGGCATGTGCATCTGTGGCCGAAGTTGGTCAGCACGGCAGGGTTCGAACGGGGCACGGGCGTGCTGATCAACATCGTGCCACCCGAAAACGCTGCTGAGAGACTCCGCCGCGTTGCGATCAACATCTAACTTGCGGCAATGAGCCGGATCGCCGTCAGTATCGAGATCGACGCGGATCCGGATCGGGTCTGGCAGGTCGTTGAGCCCATCGAGAGCCATGTGAACTGGATGCACGACGCAGTCGCGATCCGTTTCGAGACGGAACAAACGCGTGGGATCGGAACCAGCTTTCTGTGCGATACCAAGGTTGGCCCGATCAAGCTCGTCGATCGCATGGAAATCACAGAGTGGCAACCGGGCATCTCGATGGGCGTTCGCCATGTTGGGATCGTCACCGGTTCTGGTGTGTTCACGCTGACGGCCATCGATCTGGGCCGGCGCACACGATTTTCCTGGACCGAGAACCTCACCTTTCCATGGTGGCTCGGGGGCTCACTTGGCTCGAGTGTCGGCGGGTGGCTCGTGATGAAGCCGATTTGGCGGCGCAATCTGCGCGACCTCAAGCGCATCATCGAGCAGTAGCAGACCCACCGCCGCGCACCTTGCTCAGGCGAGTCTCAGCAGCGCTGTCACCGCAGCGCCGACCACGATGACGGCAATCAGCGGAGCACGACGCCAAGCCGCCACGACGGCTGCCCCGACGCCAGCCGCACGTGCGTCGATTCCCAAATGTTGACCCAGCGAGAATGTGTCCTTCACGACGATCGCAGCTATCAACGCGGCGGGGATCAGCATCAGGCACCGCTCAAGCGGAGCAGGCAACGTGCGATCGCCGATCACAACAAGACCCAACACCTTGAAGGCGTAGGCGCCGCCAGCAAGAACGAACACGAGAGTCCAGGTCACAGCGGCCCCGTTTCGGCAGCGAGCTCGTTGGCGATGGTGCTGTCCACGTCACTCTTGGGCAGACCGATCAGGATCGCCGACGAAGCCGCAAGCACCGGGAGGCCGATCGGCAACAAAGGGATTGTGACGAGGCATGCGCCAGCACCGATCAACGCTGCAATTCGGCCGCGTATGGACTTGAGCTGAGGCCAGAGCATCGCCACGAACGCCGATGGAATCGCCGCATCGAAACCGAATGTCTTGGGGTCGATCGCGCTCCCCGCGAGAGCTCCGATGAGTGTGCCGAGATTCCAGAAGATGTACACCGATACTCCAGTGATCCAGAACGCGGCGCGCTGCATGTCTGGTTCATCTTGCGCTGCACACATTGCCGTCGATTCGTCGATCGTGATCTGCGCGGCGATGAGTCGAGCGGGCAACCGACCGGTCAACCGACGAGAGTTCGCAAGTCCGAATACTCCATTACGCGCGGCGAGCATCAGAGCGCCACCGAGCGCTGAGCCAGTGCTTCCACCACCGGCAATGACCGAGACCGCGCTGAACTGAGAAGCCCCCGTGAACACCAAGAGCGACATGGCGCAAGCCTGCATCGTGGATGCACCGGCGGATACGGCTGCGACTCCGAACGACACCGCAAAGACACCAGTTGCGAAGCCCAACGTGACGCAGGCAGAGATCACCGGTCGGAGCCTGGGGTCGCGAAGCGAGGTGATCATCGTTGACAAACTTCGGAGGTCACGGCGACGGCGCGACCAACCACAGCACAGACAACGGGGGGAGATCGACGAGAAGTGATGCTGGTTGGCCCTGCCACGAGACTTCGTTGGTCGCGCTAAGGTCGGCCTCCGAGCGATACCCGCTGCCCCCGTAATGAGCGGCATCGGTATCGATCACGACCCGCCACATTCCCGCTCGCGGCACACCGACGCGATAGCCCGGTCGTGGCGCCGGTGTGAGGTTGGCGATGCACACAACGCTCGGCGTGGGAGGCGAAAGCACCGCGTGACGAATAAACGCATAGATGGAGTGCGAGGCGTCGTTGGATTCGAGCCACTGAAAGCTGGCCGGGGAGTTGTCGTCGAGCCATACCGCGGGCCACGCTGCCGCTGTCGCATTCAGGTCCGAAACAAGATCACGAACACCCCTGTGCGGCGCATGGTCGTACAAGTGCCATGGCAACCCAACAGATTCGTTCCACTCGGACCATGGCGCAATCTCACCACCCATAAAGAGCAACGGTGATCCGGGTAACGCCCACATCCAGCCGTACAAGGCGCGCAGGTTCGCGAAGCGTTGCCAATCGTCACCAGGCATCTTGCTCAGCATGCTGCCCTTGCCATGCACAACTTCGTCGTGGCTCAGGGGCAAGACGTAGCGCTCGCCGAATGTATAGAGCAAGCCGAACGTGAGGTCGCCGTGGTGCCACTGACGATGGACCGGGTCGCGTTCGAAGTACATGAGCGTGTCGTGCATCCAGCCCATGTTCCACTTGTGCGTGAACCCGAGCCCACCATCGTGAACCGGCTGGGTGACCTTGGGCCACGCTGTCGATTCCTCCGCGATCATCAGCGCGCCAGGCACGTCGTGACCAACGATGGTGTTGACCTCCTGCAGCAATGCCATCGCACCGAGATTCTCGCGCCCGCCATATTTGTTCGGGATCCACTCGCCCGGCTGACGGCTGTAATCGAGATACAGCATCGAGGCAACGGCATCGACGCGAAGACCGTCGACATGGAATTCCTGAAACCAGTACAAAGCATTCGCGGTGAGGAAGTTGCGGACCTCGTTTCGGTCGTAGTTGAACACGAGCGTGCCCCAGTCGGGATGCTCACCTTGTTTTGGGTCGGCATGCTCGTAGAGCGCAGAGCCATCAAAGCGCGCAAGGCTCCATTCGTCACGCGGGAAGTGCGCTGGCACCCAATCGAGAATGACTCCGATGCCGTGCTCGTGGGCGATGTCCACAAATTCGCGGAACTGGTCGGGAGTTCCGTAACGCGCCGTTGGGGCAAAGTAACCGCTGACCTGATAGCCCCATGACCCACCGAAGGGATGCTCGGCGACGGGCAGTAGCTCGAGATGCGTGAAACCGAGCGCGGAGACGTGGTCGACCAGTTGGTGCGCGAGCTCTGGGTAGGACCCGACTCCGCTCCGCCATGAGCCAAGGTGAACCTCGTACACGCGCAGCGCTGCGTCAGGTCCGTTGCTTCGAGCGGCGAGCCAATCGTCGTCGGTCCACTCGTGCGTACTCGGTGATGCCACGACGCTCGCGTTGTCCGGCGGTCGCTCTGTTTGACGTGCCATCGGGTCGGCCTTCAACATCGTGTGGCCCGATTGACTCACGACTGCGAACTTGTAGCGATCGCCAGCGCGCGCGTCTGACACGATCGCTCCCCAGATACCACTCGATCCGATGGGCCGCATCGCGACACCGTCGCCCCAGCCGTTCCATTCGCCCGACACGTACACCTCGCGGGCATTAGGAGCCCAGACCGTGAAGCGCACTGAGGCTCCACCCGCGAGAACGTGTGCACCGAGAAGTTCCCACAGGCGGCGATGACGGCCCTCGTTGAAGAGATGAATGTCGATCGGCCCAGGCCAGCCGTCAGCACCCAGGAGATCACCCACACCGCTCACAGATTCCGAGCGTACGCCAGCGGCCCAGCTACGGTCACTGTTCGTGCGTATTTTGATGCTGTCATGGGAGTACCCGCCGCTCGTCGTCGGAGGTATTGCGGCCCATGTCGACGGCCTCGCGAGGGCGATGGTGCGCAGTGGTCATGAAGTTGTCGTGCTCAGTCTGCACACGCCAGACGCTCCCGACGACACCGCTGTCGATGGTGTGCGCATCCTTCGCGCCCGGATCGATCTGCCGTGGCTCCCCGACGACAACCTTGTTGCGCGCATGGCCTCGGCCAACCACCAGCTCACCCAACTCGCCGCCAGGCTCGGCCGCTGGCAGCCCGACATCGTGCATGCCCACGACTGGCTCGTGGCATGGTCCGGCGACACAATCGCACACCTCTGGAACGCTCCGCTCGTCGCCACCATTCACGCCACGGAGCGGGGACGCCACGGTGGGCACGTGCCCCCAGGCATGCCGGCCGCGATCAATTCGGTCGAGTGGTGGCTCACCTATCAAGCAACTGAGGTGATCTGCTGTTCCAAGTTCATGATTCGCGAGGTCATCAGCGGATTCGAGCTTCCGATCGAGAAAGTACACCTCGTTCCCAACGGCGTTGATCTTGCCGTTTGGGAGCCGCCGACAACTTCCAAGCCGGTTGTCACACAACCGCTGGTGGTCGGCTGGGGCCGCGTGCAATATGAAAAGGGTTTCCAGGTCTTGGCGCGCGCCGTTGGCTCGCTCCGCAATCGTGTACCGGGGATCCACTGCATCATCGCAGGACGCGGTTCGTATCTACCGGAGCTGCAATCACAGATCGACGTCGAAGGTCTTGCCGACATCGTCCAACTCGCCGGCTTCGTTCCCGACGAAGACCTGCGCAGCATGCTGCACCGTGCCGGATGTGCAGTGATCCCATCTCTCTACGAACCCTTCGGCATCGTGGCGCTGGAGGCAATGGCGGCAGGCGCGCCCACCGTCGTAGCCCGCACTGGTGGGCTCGCTGAAATTGTTGATGGCACCGGAGCTGGATTGCTCTTCGAACCCGGTAATCACACCGAGCTCGCTGAACGTATCGAACAGATCTTCAATCAGCCCAAGCTCGCCGCGAGCCTGCAAGCCACTGCGGCCAAATTGCTCGCCGATCTCTATACGTGGGATGCCATCGCGACCACCACGATTGGTGTCTACACCACAGCGTTTTCCTCGAGGATCACGGCCGGTACTCTCGACGATCATGCGTAGCGTCCGTCAGTTCAGGGTCGATCCCGTCGTACCAGAAGCACTGTCGGGCCTGCACCGCCTGGCGAACAATCTGCACTGGTGCTGGGATCGCGAGTTACGCCAGTTGTTCTCCGATCTGCATCCGGTGGCGTGGGAAGAATCGAATCACCAACCGCTGGTCATGCTGGCACGCATTACTCCAGATACCTGGAGCGACCTCGCCACCGATCCAGCAGTTGTCAAGGCCGTGGCCGACGCAGTCGTTCGACTCGACGCCGCATTGTCCTCACCACGATGGTTTCAGACCAAGGGTGACTCCCCGCTCAACTTGGTGGCCTACTTTTCACCCGAGTTCGGCATCAGCGAATCCGTGCCGCAATACAGCGGCGGGCTCGGCGTGCTCGCTGGCGATCACCTCAAGGCGTCATCTGATCTCGGCGTTCCGCTGGTTGCGATCGGCCTGCTCTACGGAGAGGGTTACTTTCGCCAAAGCCTCGATGCCGACGGATGGCAGCAAGAGCGATTCCCTCGGCTCGAGCCCGCTGGCATGGCCCTGACACACACCGATCTGCACGTCGATCTCGAACTTGCCGGCGAGCACATCACCGTTGGCATCTGGCGCGCTGATGTCGGGCGCATCCCTCTCTACCTTCTCGACGCGCCAGGTGTGACCGACCGCCTCTACGGTGGCGATGTAGAACATCGCCTTCGCCAGGAGATGGTGCTCGGTATCGCTGGCGTACGCGCTCTGCGCGCCCTTGGGCTTGTACCCCAGGTGTTCCACACCAACGAAGGCCACGCCGGGTTCCTGGCCTTTGAGCGCATCCGCGAGTTCGTCGCAAACGGGCTCACCTTCACCGAGGCTGTGGAGGCATCACGAGCCGGCGGTGTGTTCACGACCCACACACCTGTGCCTGCAGGAATCGACCGCTTTCCCCCGGTCCTCATGCAGAAGTACTTCGGCTCGTGGACACCCGAACTCGGAATCACGTTCGACCAACTGATGGCCATCGGCAGCCGTCCCGACGAGCCGGATGAAGACCGCTTCAACATGGCCGTCATGGGCCTGAAGTTGGCCGCACGGGCAAATGGCGTTGCTGCTCTTCACGGAGTCGTGAGCCGGCAGATGTTCAATGGGGTGTGGCCGAACGTTGCCGAGCATGAGGTGCCGATCGGGCACATCACCAACGGCGTGCACGCACACAGTTGGGTCTCGCCGGAGATGGACGAACTGCTCCGCCACGGCGTCCACGGCGTGTGGGATGGCGCCGACGACGAATCATGGGCTCGGGCGTACAGCATGAACCACGACGACGTGTGGGCAGCGCGTACGGCGGGACGCAACCGTCTCGTCAACTACGTCCGCGCCCGACTCGGCGACGACGTCCTCGAACCGAACGTTCTCACGATTGGTTTCGCGCGCCGATTCGCCACATACAAACGCGCCACCCTGTTGCTCTCACAGCCCGATCGTTTGCGTCGGCTGCTGTTGAACCCCGAACGACCAGTGCAGTTCGTGTTCGCCGGAAAGTCTCATCCGGCCGACCATCCTGGCAAGGCAATGATCCAAGCGATCGAGCTGTTCGCTCGAGAGCTTGACGTCCACCACCACTTCGTCTTTCTCGCGGACTACGACATTGCTGTCGCGCGCACGATGTATCACGGTTGCGATGTGTGGCTCAACAATCCGCTTCGACCCCATGAGGCCTGTGGTACCAGCGGCATGAAGGCTGCGTTGAACGGCGCTCTGAACTGCAGTATTCGCGATGGGTGGTGGGACGAATGGTCCGACGGCGAGAACGGCTGGGACATCGTGTCGGTCGACGACGACCCCGACCCAGTGCGCCGGGACCAACGCGAGGCAATGCACCTGTTCGGTTTGCTCGAGCAGGAGATCGTGCCGTTGTTTTATACAACCGACGATGAACACCGCCACGTCCCAAAGGGTTGGGTGGAAAAGATGTTGCACAACTGGGCATCGCTCGGCCCGAAGGTCACCGCCTCACGGATGGTGCGCGACTACGTGACCCAGTTGTACGAGCCAGCCGCACATGGGTCCGACCAGCTCAACAGCGACGACTCAAGCGGAGCGCGTGGCCTTGCCGCATGGAAGCAACATGTGCGCGCGTGCTGGCCATACGTTCGCATCACCGATATCGACACCGACACGGCCGAAGGTCACGAGGGCGAAGTTCGCCACGTGCGCGCCCACATCGAGCTCGGAGGTCTATCGCCCAATGATGTGATCGTGCAATCGCTCCACGGGCCGATCGACAGCGAAGGCGAATTGCTACCAACAGCGCAGCAATGCACGCTCACGGTCGATGCCGACAATGTGTGGACATGCGACTACACCGTTGGCCGCTCCGGCGCCTACGGACTCACCGTTCGCGTCATGCCACAGCATGCGCTCTTGGCCAACGCATTCGAACTCGGATGTGTTGCCTGGGCCAGCTGAACGCGATCGCTAGTCGCATGTAGCGTGAGTCCCGTGGACGACGTCGTAGATGCAATCGAGGCGATTGCCCGCGACACATCGTTCTGCGGCGTGGTGCGCGTCGATCATGGCGACGGCGGCGGCGACCGTGGAAACTTCTGCCGTGCATACGGCATGGCGAATCGCTCGTACGCGGTGCCGAATACCGTCGACACCCAGTTCGGGATGGCCAGCGGAGTCAAAGGGCTCACCGCACTCACGGTGGTGAGCCTTATCGAGGCAGGTGCATTCAGCCTCGCGACCACGGCGCGGACCCTGCTCGGCAATGACCTTCCCTTGATCTCCAACGACGTCACAATCGAGCAACTCTTGGGACACCGCTCGGGCATCGGCGACTACCTCGACGAGGACTCGATCGGCGCCATCACCGACTATGTGATGCCCGTCCCAGTGCACGAACTCGACACCACCGAGCACTACCTGAGCATGCTCGAGGACCGAGTAGCCAAGAGCGAACCCGACCAACAGTTTGCCTACAACAACAGCGGCTATGTGCTCTTGGCTCTCCTCGCCGAGCGCGCCACGGGTGCATCGTTCTACGACCTCGTCAGCAAGCGTGTGTGCGAACCGGCAGGGATGACCGCCACCGCCTTCCTCCGATCCGACGAGCTCGGCGGCAACGTTGCGTTGGGTTATCTGGCCGAGACCGGACCGCGCAGCAACGTCTTGCATCTGCCCGTTCGTGGCAGTGGCGACGGCGGCCTGTATTCGACCGCGGCAGATGTCCGCCTGCTGTGGACTGCGTTCTTCGCTGGCAAGATCGTGTCGCCGCGCTGGGTTGAAACAATGGTTCGACCGCGCAGCGACGTGCCGAGGAACTCGATGCGATACGGCCTCGGATTCTGGCTACATGAGTCGCGCAGCGCAGTGATGCTCGAGGGATATGACGCGGGCGTTTCGTTCCGGAGCGTGCACGAGCCACATCG
>JAYTWP010000311.1:0-1615 GCA_043743395.1 Actinomycetota bacterium
CTCACCATGACCTCGATCGGCGGTGATCCGGTCGCACTCGACAAGTACCGCGATCAGGTCTGCCTCATCGTCAACGTCGCCACTCTTTGAGGCCTTACACCTCAGTACGCAGGTCTGCGTACGCTTCAAGCTGACAATGCCGAGCGCGGATTTCGTATTCTCGCCTTTCCGTGCAACCAGTTCGGTGCACAAGAACCCGGCACGGACGCCGAGATCCTCGAGTTTGCGACCTCGAAGTACGACGCGAACTTCGACATGTTCTCGAAGATCGAAGTGAATGGCGACGGTGCGTGTGAGCTGTACAACTGGCTGCGCGCCGAACAGCCGGGTACCGCCGACAAGAGCGATATTACATGGAACTTCGAGAAGTTTCTCGTCGATCGCACCGGCGCCGTCGTCGCTCGTTTCAGTCCGATGGTCACGCCCGAAGACGTCGGTCCGCAGCTCGAGCAATACCTCGCGTAGCCTCACGCCGGCGGCAATTGCCGGCCAGCGTTACGAGATGCGCGGCACCTTGCCATCGAGTCGTGCCGACAACACATCGACTGCGCCGCCCAATTCGGCCAGAGCCACTCGTCGTCCCATCGCGCCCAACAGCAGGCTGAGCGCCGGCCCGTGAATCAACTGGCCCTTGCCCCACACGCCGTCGCCGTCGGTGGCCTGGAAACGCAAACCACGTAGGCGAGCCCCCGGAACGAATCCGGTCGCACGTCCACTCGTGATGAAACCCATCGCCGCTGACACTCTTTCGAACGCCGCGTCCCGCGGTATTCCGAGCGGCCGACGCACATCTTGGGCGTGGACGATCAGGTCGACGAGCGGGGCAATTGGTGCGGTTGGCGGATGCTTGGTATTCGGTGCGTTGTCGCGCAACTGTGAGGTGATCTGAGCAATCGGTCGATCGGCGAGTTCCTGTGTGACTTCCTCGAAGGCGCGCGCTGCAGAAAATCGGTTCTTCGCGATACGCACCGCCATCTCGATTATCGAAACGTTGAACACCGTTGTGAGGTGGGCCGCCACGTCTTTGACCGTCCACCGCGCACAGAGCGACCATGTCGCAAGTTGCTCGGGGGTGAGCGAGTCGAACAGATCTGCCAAGGCGATACGTTCGTCGGCGAGCGCAGCTGAAATGTCGTCCTTGTTCACTGTGAATCTCCGATGGCTGGCCGGTGCAGCACGGCACTACTCGGCCGGAACGTGAGGGTGCGCCCGTCCACCTCCGCAACACCGTCGGCGATGAGGCTGAATCCGTGCGCAACTGCCGGTGGCCACACCATCGAGACAGACGCACGGGACGCCGCGTTCTCGGCGGTGCTACGACCCACCTCGGCGCGCAGCGCAAGCCCGTTGTCGACCCACTGTGGAGCAATCGCAAGCACGCGCGCTTGGCCGGTGTCTGAGACAGTGAGGAGGTAGCACCAGCCGATCTGGCCCGCAACCGCGGTAGGGAGATCGCCAAGCGAGACAACAACACTCATGGCCTCACCCTAGGTCGTCAGGCAGATGTTTGGCGGCGCGTTCGATGAGAGCCGCCACCAAGGCGCCGAGTTCGTCATGCGCAGCCGGACCCTTCACAATCGGCTCCCCGCCCACCACGCTGGCTCCGACCGCACCG
>JAYTWP010000312.1:0-8233 GCA_043743395.1 Actinomycetota bacterium
TGTGGGAGCCGGTGGCCAGTATGGGTGGTGCCACATTGAAGCTCGCCCCGATGCGCCGCCGCGAGACCGTGTCGGCAAATTACCGTTTGCCTTCGTTACGGCGAGGTACCGTCGTGTTCGGTCCGCTTGCTGTCGAACGCAAAGACCCTTTCGGACTGTTCTCCAAACGACGAATCGTTGGTGGCACACACGAGATTGTTGTGTTCGCCGCACACGACCAGGTCAGCCTGCCCACGGGCATGGGTGGCGGAGGACCGCTGGGAGATCACCTGCGTGCGCGCGCACTTGGTCGAAATGGCAACGAGTTTCATTCGTTGCGCGAATACGCCGAGGGCGATGATCTACGACTTATCCACTGGCGCGCGTCGGCCCGAAGCGAGACGTTCAAGGTTCGCCAAGTCGAGCCCGAAGGCCTACGTCATTGCACAGTTGAGCTCGATACGACTGCAAGCGAATACTCTCCCGAGGGTTTTGAGCGCGCCGTTTCGGCAGCTGCCAGCGCCGTTTACGCGGCGACTCAAGCCGGACTCCGATTGCGCCTCCTGATCGGGACCCAGACCGATCTTCGCAACACGACTTTGGCTGCCGCCATGTTCGTTCTCGCCAACTGTTCGGCGAGCGACGTCATCCCACCCAAGGGGCTGCATGCGCCGCTGTCCGAGGGGCTCGGCCTGACGTTCATCGTCACCGGTAGCCCACAGTCCGCCGCTGTACGAGCTGCGAGACTCACCCTCGAGCCAACTGACACCCTTGTGATCATCGCGTGCTCATCGGCCAACAGCGACCGACGCGACTTCGTCGTCAATGCAACCGACACCGACACCTTCTTGTCGTCGTGGTCGGTGCTGACCGGAGCCCATGTCCCCACCGGCGCCCCGTCGAATCCGGCAGCGGTCAGCGTATGAACCGCCAACGCGGCGCATTCGCACCTACCGCAGCGGTTGCCGACGGCACGCGCTCCGACGCGATCGCGGACGAGACAACGGCGGTGCAGTCGATACCGGCCTCGATCCTGCTCACCATGTTGAGCGTGGTGACAGGAATTGGTTTCTGCCGAATCTTCGTCGGTTGGGAGTTCATCGGGCCGATGTTGTTCGTCGTGGTCTCGATGCACGTCTTTTGCTTCGCCCTGCGCCTCCGTAACGTCAGGGGCTACGTGGCCGTTCCGGCCGCATTCGTGTTGCTCTTTTGCCTGCTGGCTTGGAAGTACTACCCCACCACCATGTCGGGTCCGTTGCCTACATCGGAATCGTGGCGAACATTCCTCACGGATCTGCGATTGGCTCGCGGTCAGTTCCCGAGCGCGGTTGCCCCGGTGGCCGCCGTCGGCGGTTTCGTCGTCCTCGCAACAGCGAGCACTGCGGTGGCCGCAATACTTTCTGACGCATTTGCTTTCCGGGCGTACGGACGCGTCGAGACCACAGTGCCGAGCGCTGTGCTGTTGGTATTCGCCTCGGCGCTCGGAGCCGACCGCAACCGCGTCAGCGTCACGGCGGCGTGGCTCGCGTGTGCGCTCGCCGTCGTTGCTGTGCTCCGCGTGACGCACGCGCAGGTCGAGCACGCATGGATCGGCCCGCGGTCACGGGTCCTCGTACGCGTGCTTCCTGCTGTCGCGCTTCTCGCCGGATGCGCCGCCGCAGGCGCGGCTTGGCTTGGCCCTCGCCTTCCCGGCGCCGGCGAAAAGCCATTGATCAATACCAGCAACCGTCGCGAGGTCACCCAGGTTCTCAGCCCGCTCGTCGATATCCGCAGCCGGCTTGTGAATCTGTCGAATACCGAGCTGTTCAGCGTTGCTTCCAGCGAGCCCAACTACTGGCGTGCGACGGCGCTCACAATCTTTGATGGCTCGACCTGGAAGTTGCCTGACGACGACCTTCAGTCGGTCTCCGGTGCCTTCGCGACGGCTGCGCCGAGTTCTCACGAAGTTGTGCAACAGATCCACATTGCTGCACTCGGCGGCAGCTTGCTTCCCGCCGCCTACAGCCCAATACGAATCGACGACGGGAGCGTCTACTGGGTGGATGGCACCGGAACACTCGTCGTTCCGCGCGAAGGCATCCAACGCGCGGCGAACTTCACGATCGTGTCGGCCGTCGTGGATGTCGCCGCGGCCGACCTGACGAATGCCACCTCACTCAACCCACCCGATAGCTCGGCCACGGAACTACCGTCTGACTTCCCGGCGTCGGTGGCACAAGCGGCACTCGATATCACCGCCAATTCCACGACGGTGTACGAGAAGGCACTGGCCCTGCAGAACTGGTTCCGTACGCAGTTCGCGTATGACCTCTCCGTGCAACGCGGCCACAGCAACGACGCCCTCGTCAACTTCCTGCGCATCAAGCGCGGCTACTGCGAGCAGTTCTCTGGCACCTTCGCCGCGATGGCACGTTCGCTGGGCATACCCGCACGAGTCGCAGTCGGTTTCACGACGGGCGACTTCGAAGATGACGACCGGTACCACGTGTTCGGTCGCAACGCGCACGCATGGCCAGAGGTCTGGTTCGACAACGTGGGGTGGGTGTCGTTCGAGCCAACCCCGGGTCGCGGCCAACCAGGCGCTCAAGCACACACGGGCGTCGAGCCCCAGCAGGCCACTGCCGACAATCCTGGTAACTCACGGCCAGTTGTCACGCCTGCGCCGACCACAACGGCAGCGTCGGGTGCTCCAACCACGACATCACCCGAGACTCCCACGCGTGCGACAACAACCACAGTGGCCGCACGCGCGGGTGGCGGCACAGGTATCTCGAACGGAAGTGGCCCTCCGTGGCTCCTGATTCTCGGCCTCGTCGTGCTCGCAGGCCTGCTATGGATGCTGACCCTGCCAGTAGCCCTCCGCCGAATTCGCGCACGGCACCGAGCGGCAACGGCAGCTGAGAGCATTCACCGCAGTTGGGTGCGGTCGACCGAAGCCCTCGCCCTGATTGGTGTAACACCTCGGCCGACGGAAACACCGCTCGAGCATGCCGCCCGGGCCGGGCGTATGTCAGGAGTCGATTCGCAAGCGATACATGAGCTTGCCCGAGCCAGCACCGCGGCGGTCTATGGGGGCCTCGGCGACGACGCCGCGGCCACGCGTTGTGCTGAGCTCAGCGCGGAGATTGTGCAGGAAGTGAAGGAACGACTCGGTGCCCGCGAACGGATGCTCGCCCTGTTCGACCCACGACTCGCGCGCCTTGTCTTGTCGGTTCACGTGTAGGACGGATGGCAATGCGCAGCTCGCCGCCTGCATGCTCAGTGTGTCTTGGGGCCACCCGTGCTGCGACCGGTTCGGCGACGCAGTTCATCGGGGATGCGGCTGAGTTGATCTCGACCGCGTACTGCGAGCTCGCGCTCGAGGAAGACGCCGGCAACGACCATCAGAATGAACGCTGCGAACGACAAGAGTGCGCTGATCTGCAATGAGGCGATAACGACGCCGAGCGAAACCACTAGCCCAACTGCTGACCACAGAAGATGACGCGACGAAGCTCCGGAATGGCTGCGCTGGTTGACTTTGAGCGCGAACGAGGGATCGGCTTTTAGCTGCTCTTCAATTTGGCGAAGGATGCGATGTTCATCTTCGGAGAGCGGCACCAGATATCTCCCTGTCGAGCCAACCCGCGGATGCGGTTCGTCGCTATTCTCACACGTTCGGCGTCGTCTGACAACGCGCTCTCGATGTGGGCGCCACAGCACGCTTCACGAGCGGGTGTCTTTGTCCTCTGACACAGGTGCGTCGTGGTCGGGACCCCACTGCTGAGCCCCTCTACGCACCAGCCTCAATCCTCGTGAACTCACCGTGCTGGCAGGCCCAATCGATGAATCGCCGAATCGTTGCCGAATCGCGTCGATCGCGGCCGTCGCCTCCACCCAATCGGCCGGCGTCGCCGCTGGAGCGGCGGACATGAGATCGTCCAAACTCAGCTGTTCGACTGGAGAACCGAAGTTCGACGCATGCACGCCAAGCAGACGAACACCGGGAGTCGGATCGATTGAGGCGAGTAACGGAGTGACCGCTTCGACGATCGCGGCACCAGTTGCGACGGGTGCGGCCAGGGTGGTCGATCGCGTGATCGTGGTGAATCCAGCGAAACGAACCTTGAGAGTCATCGTGCGCGCGCCGACGCCGGCGTGTCGCAAACGTGACCCGACACCATCGCTGAGCCGTACGAGCTCGGTCTTCAATTCCTGCAGCTCGTGGAGATCACGCGCGAATGTTTCCTCATGTCCAATGGATTTCATTGCGCGATCGGTCTCCACCGGGCGCTCATCGTGAGCACACGACAACGCAAACAAATGGCGCCCACTCGCCTTTCCGAGTGCAGAGACGAGGGTTGTCTCACCGAGCGCGTTGAGATCGCGCACGGTCTTGACGCCAAGTCGGGTCAGCCGTTCGAGGGTTGCGGGGCCGACACCCCACAGTGCCTCTACCGGCAATGGGTGCAAGAACTCGAGCTCGCCTCCCAGCCGCACCTCAAAAATGCCGAGCCCAGGTTCCACCCCCTCGGGGGACGCCTTTGGTTTCGCCGCAACGGACGCCAACTTGGCAAGAAACTTGTTTGGCGCAATGCCGACCGAGCAGGACAGCTCGAGTTGGTCCGTAACACGCTCACGAACATGACGAGCAATGGTCACGCCATCTCCGAGAAGGCGCAGAGCACCTGTCACGTCGAGAAACGCCTCGTCGAGAGAGAGTGGTTCAACAATGGGCGTTGCCTCATGAAAGATCTCGTTGAGCTCTCGACTCACTTTCGAATAGAGCTCGTGATCTCCCGGCAAGAAGACCGCTGTTGGACAGAGACGTCGTGCAGTCGCGCCAGGCATTGCCGAAAAAACGCCGTACCTGCGTGCCTCGTATGAAGCGGCGGCCACCACACCACGCGGCCCGGTGCCGCCTACCACCACCGGCTGACCTTTTAGTTCTGGCCGTCGACGAAGTTCGACCGAAACAAAAAACGCATCCATGTCCACATGGAGAATGGTGCGTCGCCGTGCCGAAGTGGTCATGGCCGTATTTGCTCAACGAGAGCTGTGGCGCGGTTGGTTCCGCTGACAACGAATTCGAACGGACCAACCGGGCACAGACCTTCATCGATCCACGCCGACACCGGAGCGCGAACCCACAACGGTGAGTCGGCGAGAAGTTCGTCGACTCGGGCGAGATCAACGAAGCGCGCATCTTCGACAATGCCGTCGGGATCATTCAGCTCGATCTCGCCAAGCGCGCTCGTGGCGAACCATGATTCCACGTTCATCACCCAACCCATGTCTGCAGCAACGACCGTCACCGTGTAATGACATTGGTCCCAGTTCGGCACGTGTAGACCGGTCTCCTCGCGGACCTCGCGCGTGATGCCGCCGATGACCGATTCACCGTGGTCGATGACACCTCCCGGAGGAGTCCATTCGAGCGTGCCCTGCCGGCGGCGGTTGGCAGCCAGCAGCAGCTGGTTGTCGATGACGATGAGGCCACCACCGACCCGGAACGAACGCATACCGCGATTCTCGCATGATCGCTGCACCGAAACATGCGGCCGGTCTCAGCCACCCCGAATGCGTCGTTGACGACGGCCGCGTCGATCTTCGATCCAGAGTTGGATCACCATGACGAACGCCTCGTGCACGATGTTCTGCGACATCTTCGACTGTCCCGCAGTACGGTCGCGGAAGGTAATCGGGATCTCGACGATCTTGCCACCAGCACGAACGAGTCGATGAGTCATTTCGACTTGGAAGCCATAACCGTCGGCGCGCACCGTCTCGAAGTGCATCTTGTCGACCAGCGCTGAGCTGCGATACGCGCGGTATCCGGCGGTGGCGTCGTTAATAGCGAGGCCGAGCACGCCGGAGGAATATCGGTTTCCCCACCGAGATAACCACCGTCGCCGGCGTGGCCAGTTCTCGGTGATCCCACCGGGCACGTACCGGCTTCCGACCGCAAGATCGACGCCATGTTCGACGGCCGATACGAGGGCGGGAATTTCAGCCGGATCGTGAGAGAAATCGGCATCGATCTGAATACAGATCTCGGCGCCACCATCGATCGCGACGCGTATCCCCGCGCGGTAAGCCGCGCCAAGTCCCGATTTGACTGGCCGCCGTAACACGGTGACGTCGCCAAGCTCGGCGGCGATCCTCTCAGCAAGATCGGCAGTACCATCGGGGCTGTTGTCGTCGACAACAAGGATGCCGACCGCGGGCGCGTGCTCGCGAATGGATCGGCAGAGGGCTTCGATGTTGCCCGCCTCGTTATAGGTCGGCACGATGGCAACAGAACGCACCGGGTCAGCCTAGGGCGAGTGCGCTTCGTCAAGGCAAACACCGTACGATGGCGCCGTGCCTGACCCCTCAGACCCACGTCCATTGTCCGCTCTTCCTTCGCCCGCCGCTCGGGCCGCCGCATTCGCGGCAATCCTCATCGGCGGCCTCGCCGGAGGGCTCATTGGCTACAGCCTCGTTCGCGTCCAATGCGGCGGGCAGTGCGGCACCGGTCGCGGTCTGGGTGCCTTTATCGGGGCCGCAATCGCCGCCATCGGGATGAGCGTCGTGGCAGTGCTCGTACTCCGCGCGCTCGGCGAGTGGCGCGATATCGAAGACCGCCGCCGCGAAGTCGGCAAGAGTTGATGGCGGATCTCACCACGTCGCCTGCAAGTTCGTTGGGTGGTCAACTCCGCAGGTTGGCATGCGATCTCGCGTTGCAAGCGGGCGAGCTCATCCTCAATGGACGTCAATCAGGCGTGGGCAACGTGGACACGAAGTCAACGGCAACCGACATGGTGACCGCATTCGATCGTGCGTCCGAACAACTCATCGTCGGCGCGCTCCGCCAGCACCGCCCAACGGACGGCATCATCGGCGAGGAAGGCACAGCGCTCCAAGGCTCGAGCGGCATCGACTGGTTGATCGACCCCATCGACGGCACCACGAACTTCTTCTATGGGCTCCCCGGCTATGCCGTCTCTATTGGCGCACGCGATGCTCTTGGTGGCCTCGCCGGCGCAGTTTTTGTTCCGGCGACGAACGAACTCTTCAGCGCCGCTCGACACGAAGGAGCGACGATGAACGATTCGCCGATCTCGTGCTCGAACACCACGTCACTGTCGCAGGCACTCCTCGCGACGGGGTTCAGCTATCACCCCGAGCTTCGCCGCCGGCACATGCAGCGATTGCAGCACATGATCGCGGAGGTTCGCGATATCCGCCGCTTCGGTGCCGCTGCGGTCGATCTGTGTTACGTCGCATCAGGTCGAGTCGACGCATACTTCGAGGAAAACCTTGCACCATGGGATCTCGCCGCGGGTGAGCTCATTGCGCGCGAGGCTGGCTGCGTCAGTGGCGACCTCGGCGGCGGTGTTGTACGTCCGTCACAGGTCTTGGTTTCGAATCCGAACTTGTTCACGCCACTGCGGGCGCTGATCAACCACGCCGACGAGTTGTGCAGGAGCGAGACTGACACAAAGCAGTGAAATTCGGCGAAATCGCACCGACATGGCAGGTCCGTAAGGCATCATGGCAGGCGTGGGAACACGAATCCTGACCGTTGAAGACGACGAACGCATCAGAACTGCTGTGAAGCTTGCGCTCGAGGACGAAGGCTGGACCGTCGACGAAGCAGGCAGCGGCGAGGAAGCGATCGAGCTCTTCCATCGCGTCGCTCCTGACGTCGTGTTGATCGACATCATGTTGCCCGGAATCGATGGTTTCGAGCTGTGCCGGCACTTACGCAAGACCAGCGATGTGCCAATCGTGATGGTGACCGCTCGCGTCGACACGCACGACGTGGTGGCCGGGCTCGAGGCTGGCGCTGACGATTATCTCACCAAGCCATTTGCACCCAAGGAGCTATCAGCGCGGATTCGCGCACTGCTGCGGCGAATTCGCCCGATGAGTCCGGGACACGCGAAGTTGGTCTTCGGCGATCTTGAGATCATTGCCGACGAGGGAAAAGTGCTGCTCGCCGGAACTGAGCTGCATCTCACAAAAACCGAATTCCGGCTGCTCGTCGAACTGGCACAGAATCCTGGCCGAGTTTTCAGCCGCGAGGCCTTGCTCGACAAGGTGTGGGGGTATGACTACTTCGGCGACGGACGTCTGGTGGATGTTCACATTCGACGGCTGCGGACCAAGGTCGAGGCCGATGCTGCCAATCCCCGCCACGTCGTTACGGTTCGAGGGTTGGGCTACCGACTGCAGTCGTGACCGACTCGCCCAACGCCGCCGAACCTGACTTTTGGGTGCGTGCCACGCA
>JAYTWP010000313.1:0-12223 GCA_043743395.1 Actinomycetota bacterium
AGCTTTGGTCAGCTTGCGTCCGCCAAGCGCAGCCTCCCAGGTGAACGACACCAACTGCTCGAGCCCGAACCCCGATTCGGTGACGACTCCCTGCGGCCCTGCGGTCTTGGCCTTGGCGCGTAGTTCGACCCGCGCCCGTCTCGTCCACCACGATGGCAACAACACAACGATGCCGACATCAGCCAGCGCTTCGACTCGCTCCGACGCAAACGTCAGGAGCGTGTCGGTGTCGAGTGGGAGGGTGGTCGGTGCGGCCGAATCGAGCAGCGCCGACATCTCGGGGGCAATCCGAGCCATTTTGCCGAGTTGAGCAACCACCTCGTGGATCGCCTCCGCGCCCAACAGCGAGTGGCCCTCCCAGACGTCGGCGATCGGGACGATCATGCTCGGCTCGTCGGCGTCCCTGACCATCAGTTCGATCGTCCACAACTCTGCTTGAGCGCTGGCAGTGCCCGATGTGTTGGCGGGCGGCTCGTGGACTCGGAGGCACAGATGAGCTCGGCTTGCCGAAGCGGCACCGGTTGCGATCCACTCGTCGAGTCGTGCCGCGAAAGCGGCGACCTTGGCACCGTCGAGTGACGACGGCATCGTTGGATCCGTGAGCGACAGCGAGTCCAACCACGCGTGCGGCACGGTCCTGCGGCCGGATCGACGCGGGGCCAACGCGATCGATGCACCGACCAGCCGTCGCCTCATCTCCCGGTCGACGTGCGCCGCGAGCGCCTGCGCTGCCGCCGCGTGAGCCTCGATCGAATCCGAGTGCTCATCCGAGCCTTCGGCCGAGATCGCGTCGGTGCTGTCGGCGTGGCCGTCGAGAAGGCTCGCGATCAGCTCGCGGTCACCGATCGCCGGCAACGGCCACCACCACGATCGCCATCGGCCGTCGTTGTCCGTGCCGAGTCCGGGAACCACCTTGCCTGAGTCGACAAGGAACAACGCCACTTCGGCGATCCTGTTTCTGTTCGGCGGTTCAGCAAGGACGACTGTCACGGATTCCACGAACCTTGAGTATCGCAGTTGATTGCGCCGCCGGCGGAATGCATCCGTCACCGACACGCTGCATTGCTCGTCGGGCTCGGTCGATTTCTGCTCGTTCTCGTGGGCGCGTTTTGGTGAACGCACTCAGTAGGACGATGATTCGTCAGCTGGCGATGTAGTAGCTGATTCGGGTTGGTTGTCGATCGAGGTAGAACCGCAGTTCGCGGAGTTTGGCGGCGAGTTGGCGGGTGAATGGTTCGCTCAGATGTGCGCCTCGGTCGGCGAGCAGGTCTATGTCCGTTCGGCTTGACCGAACTGGTCGTCGGTAAGGGTGTCGAGCCAGCTGACGACTTCGGGTTCGAGTTAGACCTTTCGCCAACTCATAGCAGCGATGCTGCCGCTGCCGCTGGGGTCAGGTAGCTCCAAGGCTCCGAGAACGCGATGGTACACCGGTATACGAACTGGACGGACTGGACGGACTGTTTTGCGGATTGTGTGGGGCACTGCGCAGCAGTAGGCGGACTGTGCGGACGGTGACCACAACCTTGCCAAGGTGAGGGTCGCGAGCACGAATTACGTCATCCGCTCGCGTTTCGGAATGCACGGTGTCACCCGGTGTGCAATCGTTTTCGAATGGAGCACACCCGTATCGACAAGTGGCTGTGGGCTGTGCGCTTGTATCCCACACGCGCGTCGGCCGCCGATGCCTGCTCGGGCGGACACGTACGGGTCAACGGTGCACCCGCGAAGCCCGCCACGACAGTGCGCATCGGTGATCGTGTAACGGCATTTGCCGGGGGGCGAGATCGGGTCCTCGAGGTCGTGCGAATCATCGAAAAACGTGTCGGCGCCGCGATTGCAGCCGAGTGCGTGGTTGATCACAGTCCGCCTCCACCACCGCCGAGTGATCTCCTCCCCATGTTTGTGCGCGAGCGCGGATCTGGGCGGCCGACCAAACGCGATCGCCGTCGGCTCGACCGGTTTCGTTCACGCTGACCATTCCTCCACGCGGGGCGTTGATGAAAGTCCTTGGCAAGGTGCTGAGCGGCGCCGCAGTAGTAGTAGGGGTGACCGACCCAATTCCGCTGGAGGGTCGCCGCAAACGACCAACGAGGTGTGCGGTAGGCCGCTGGTCGCGCACGTGCAGCTGCTCGGCATACGATCGCGACATGTGCCGGAACATCACAACGTTGCGTGGTCTCGAGCCGCTGGCGACGCCAGACGAAATTGCTGCTGCCTCGCGCCAATTCGTGCGCAAGATCAGCGGTGTGCAAAAGACCACTGCCGCGACGGAGGCCGCCTTCGAGCGTGCAGTGTTCACCATCACACAGGCGTCGGCCGAACTCTTGCGTGATCTGCCACCTCGACGACAGCCGCCACCATCGCTGCCTCCGCTGCGGCGGATGGCGTTAGCGAAGGCGGTCACCGCGTCAGTTGCGTCGCCGACTGAGGGTCTTCGATCGGAGCCATCGGAACGAGTGTCACCTCGCCGCTGGTGACCGTGCGGTGATCGAACGTTAGCGACACCAGGAGCAGCCGAGGAACGACGACCTGATCTTCCCGAGCAACGGGCGATGGCTGATTGCTTTCTCAGGCGAATGTGACTTTTGACTCTGCCGATAGCCGTCAGGAGGCTCTAGTAGCAACGCCGATCGAGCGTACCTTGGAGGGCAAGGCCGCGTCGTGGCCAACAGGCGCATAGTCTGAATTGATGGCCTCGTTCTCGCCGCCGCCAATCAGCGCTTCACTTGGCGACGTGAACACCGCGCGACTCGAGTTGCGCAGATTCGAACCGGGCGACCTCCACGGCCTCGCAACAGTGTTCGCCAACCCGGAGGTCTGGCAGTTCCCCTACGGTCGAGCATTCACTCGCAACGAGACCGAGATCTTCCTGCACACCCAGATGGCCGAATGGGAGGAATGCAGATTTGCCCGCTGTCGAAGTCGGCTGGCGATTCGATCCTGCCTACTGGGGGCAAGGTTTCGCGACCGAAGGAGCGCTCGCCGCCCTGTACGAAGGATTCACGACACTGGGCCTGGATGAGATCACTTCGGTCCCACAAGCGGACAATCCTGCGTCCGGGAAAGTCTGTGAACGACTCGGTATGCGCCTCGATCGAGTCGTATCAATCCCAGCCAACGAACGACGAGGAGAGTTGAAGGCGTTGCTCTACCGGCTCACCCGCAATCAATGGGAATCTACGAGGTGAGCATCTCTACCCGTCGGTCGCGGCTGCAATCGATCGCGCTAGCGAGTGACTTTGTCTGAATCAGCCGAAGAGCGCTGCGATGCAGATGACCAAGGCGGCACCACCCAACCCAACGACGGCAGCCGTGAGAATGACATGTCGAATGTACGCCTTACGACGAGGCTCGCGGCCGACGACTGCGTTCGCGACGGCGCTCGCCGTGACAGCGCCCCAGGCGACATACAGTCCTCGGGGCGCGCTACCAACGACAGTGCTCGTGTCACCGTTCACAGTGCCGTGGTTCTGCGATCCCGTTGCGTCCGGCTGGTCGAGGTCGATTGGCTCGGTGTTCTGGTTGTGCAAACTGACTTCATCGTCCGACACCTCGTTGAGGCTACTTCTTCGCTGACCTTCCTTGTTCGGGCCCAAGAGTGCGTGATGTCGGGCTGTCTCCCAGGTCGGGCTTCGATGAGTGGATCTTCTCGTATGCGACGACGACCGATACCGTCTGTCGGATGTCGCTGAGTTTCACCCGAGTTGTATTGCCTCAAGACTTCGACAGGTTGGTGGCGTTTCTGTCGGGAAATCGGTGGCCGTACCACCGCATCACACAACCTGGCCTCGCAGATGTGAGCCGCATCGAATTCGCAAGCTCGGATGTGTCCAGCTTCTGGGTTGGGAGCGAGGGCCGACATGTGGGGTTGATCCGGCTGCTCGATCTTGACGACTCAGGCGAAGGAAGCCCCTTATTCGATCTTCGGCTCGCTGAATCGGATCGCGGGCGCAAGCTCGGCGGTGAATGTGTGCGGTGGATCACTGATCATTTGTTCACGACCTACCCAGACTTGCACCGGGTGGAGGCGGGCACCCGAGGAGACAATGTAGCGATGCAGCGCACGCTCGCCCGGTCGGGCTATCAACTCGAGGGACGCCTTCGTGAGTCGTGGCCGAGCGAAGCTGGCGTCCGGTACGACACGTTGGTGTACGGGGTCCTTCGCAACGAGTGGATTCTGTAACCACCCAACACATGATCGTCAGCGCGTAGAGCCGGTGCTACACCGCCGCTTTCGACACAATGATCAGCGATCAATGACGTCCTGTCCTTCGGTGGTGTCGTCATCACGATGGCGGCGCACGCGGCCCGCCTCTGGCCATCGACGATGTCTCACACCGACAGCTTGCTCTACACGGAAGTTCCCGGTTGATCGAGACGAGACGTGCGTTGGTCAGTCAATCGTGACGCACATGCGGGTCGGCGTGCCGTGTGCCAGCGCGACGCGACCAACGCTGCGGAACCCTGCCGCCTCGTAGAAAGCCAGAGCGTGATCGTTGGCGTCGACCTCGATACGGCCCACGCCATCGCGGCGAGAACAGACCTTGGCGTCGCAAACAAGTGCCGTCGCGACCCCGTGACGCATCCAGTCGGGGTCCACGAAAAGGTCTTCGAGCTCCGCCGCGAAATCACTCATTCTTAAGGTGGCAAGGCCAACAATCGCATCAGCGATCACGGCGACGCGGGTTCGTCCCTCGCGTACTGCGATGTCCGATAGTTCGAGAAATTCAGGATGGATTCTGAGTAGCGGTCGATCGCTTTCATTCGACCACGACGCCCGGCGAAAGATTTGTTGCAGCGCCTCCATGTCGTCGAGAACTGCGTCACGAATTTCCAACGGCTCCACGGCGCGACCCTACCGGCCGCGGCGGGGCACCACTTTGAACACGTACGTCCATTGCAGCAGCACCATCCAGCGGCGGAAGATCTGCAGGTCATATCCGCACGCTTCGGCAATGTGACCAATCTCGACGTCGCATCCCTCTGCCAGCGAGAGCAAGCACACGCTGTCTTTGTGCAGGTGCGGCGCGAGGTTCGCGAAGAGCCGGTGAAAGTACTCGAAGTTGGCACCGGCGTGGAATGCATGATCGAGCTGTGTGGACGGATCGTGGCGGAAGAACGGTGGCGTGATGACGACGACATCGAAGCAACCGTCGACATGAGAAAACAGATCTGATTCCACCACACGGATGGCGAATGTGTTCGCCGTGGCGTTCTGTCGAGTTGTCATGCATGCGAGATCGGAGATGTCGATTGCCGTCACCTTTGCGCCGTGGCGTGCAGCAACCAAGGAGATCGCGCCGGAACCGCAGCCCACTTCCAAGAACGATTTCCCGGACAGCTTCATTCGCGCCACAGTGCGGCACACCAGCTTTGTGGAGAAGAACAGACGCGGCGGGAACACACCAACTGGCACCGCTATTCGAAGCCCGTGCAGACGTGTCGTGCGCTGCCTCGACATCCACCATGTGACGTATGGCCGGCATGCGGTCTGCAGAAACCCGCTGGCGCGACGGCGCAGGTATTGGAGTCGTGTTGGTGTGCCCGGTCGCGCTGATGCTCCGACGTAGATCTCCACTTGGTCACCATACGTGACGACGCACGTGCGTGCGCCAGATCAGATCAGCTCCGTCCGTCGCGAAACCACAAAGCCATTGCGCCAGGCGTCCGATTGGCCCACGTGAAGAACGATGTCAGGGTTGCGGCAACGTCGTTGCCGAGCGTCTCGTGTCCGTCGAATGCCGAACCGGACCACAGCAGCGGGCGCATCGTCGTATGAACCCGAGGAGGCCGTAGCGGCATGCTGACGTCGCGCACCTAATGCCAACGCGACCCCCAAAGTGTTTCCGTGGGCAGGGACTTCATCGACACGGTTATATCGCGGTTTGGAGATCCTTGATGACTGCCACCAGGAACCTCGTCGCCTCGCCACCTGTAACTGCGCGGTGGTCGAACGTCAGTGACAGCGGTAAGAGCGGATGAATCTCGACGGTGTCGCCGACAGCAACGGGCGCTCGTCGAACTCGTCCGGCCCCGATGATTGCGACCTGAGGCGGCACGACGACGAGTGCTGCGTGTTGGCCGCCCATCGTGCCGAAGTTGGACAGCGTAATTGTTGCGCCGCGCAATTCTTCGGGCGGGATACTGCGCGCGACGACGTCGGCTTGGAGGCGAGCCACACCCGCACGGAGGTCGACGAGGTCACGATCGGCAACATCACGCACGACGGCAACGAAAAGGCCATCGGCGGTATCCACGGCGAGGCCGACGTGTGCGGCGTCGTTGAACTGACGACCACCGTCGGGTCCGTAGAACGCAACGTTGAGTGCGGGCTCGGTTTGACAACCGACGGCCACGGCGCGCAACAGGCGCACCGTGATGTCGTTGAGACCCGGCCACGCGAACAGATCGGCTTCCTCGGTCACTGTGGCTGGCACAACGACGGTGTGTGCCTTTGCCATGTTGATTGCCATCGAGCGTCGGACGCCGCGCAATGGTTCGCCCTTCGCCGGCGATGGAGTGCTGGCCGCGTTGCCTGCCGCGCGCTCAACGTCGTCACGCGTGACCGTGCCGTCGGGGCCGGTGCCGACAACGGCGGTGATGTCGACGCCGAGCTTTGTAGCGAGCGCCCGAACCAATGGCGTCATCCGTCCCCGAGCTCCGGGGGCTGCGCCAGCTGTCGCGGTGGCTGCGACCGATGCCACTCGGGCCGGTGGCATCTCGGGGACCTGACCAACGACCGAACCACTGTCGGGCGTTGCTCCCTCGGCGTACTCGACCAACGGCGCACCAACGGTGATGATGTCGCCGGGCTCGCCGAACACGCGGGCGATATGGCCCGACTCGGGAGCGGGTATCTCTACGACCGCCTTGTCCGTCTCGATCGACACCAAGGGCTGATCCGCAACAACATGATCGCCGACGCCGACATGCCAGATCACGATCTCGGCTTCGTGGATACCCTCGCCCACGTCGGGAAGTCGGAAGATGCTCATTGGTAACTCATTACCTCGAGGGATGCGGCGAGGATTCGATCCTCGCTCGGAATGAATTCGTACTCGAGCCGAGCCAACGGCACGATGGTGTCATAGCCGGTCACTCGCTTGACTGGCGCGAGCAGGCTGGTAAGGCCCGTGTCGGCGAGCTGCGCTGCGATCTCGGCACCGAAGCCGCCAGAGCGCACTGCCTCATGCACGATCACGCAGCGACCGGTGCGTTCCACCGATGCGAGAATCGTCGGCATGTCGAGCGGTCGGAGCGTGGCGACATCGATCACCTCCGCCTGGATTCCCTGCTCCGCCAATGCAGCGGCCACCGACAAGGTTTCGGTGATGCATGCGCCCCACGTGACGAGCGTGACGTCGTTGCCGGAGCGCACGGTGATGCACGTATCGAGAGCTATTGCGACGCCATCGTCGGCGACCTCTTCGCGCATCGATCGGTAGATTCGCTTTGGTTCGAGAAACACCACGGGATCGGGGTCGCGAATAGCTGCGAGCAGTAGTCCGTAGGCTCTCGCCGGCGACGACGGGATCACCACGCGTAGACCTGGAATATGTGCATACATCGCCTCGGCGCTCTCGGAGTGGTGTTCGGGAGCGTGAACGCCGGCGCCAAACGGCGCACGCACAACCATTGGACACGAAAGCCGTCCACGAGTCCTATTGCGTAGCCGACTCGCATGATCAACGAGTTGATCGATCGCAGGAAACAGAAAGCCCGAGAACTGATATTCGATAACTGGTCGCATGCCCTGTGCGGCGAGTCCGACTCCGAAACCGACGAACGACGATTCCGACAGCGGCAGGTCGATAACGCGATCAGGTCCGAACGTGGCGAATAGGCCATCCGTGGCGCGAAAGACGCCGCCGTCGGCACCGATGTCTTCGCCCATCAGGACGACACGCGGGTCGTCGACCAACGCTCGGGCCAGAGCGGTGCGGATGGCATCGACCATGGAAAGTTCAGCCATCGACGCCGACCCGGTGACGCGCCTCAACCTCTTCGCGCTGTGAGGCGAAGGCGTTCGGCAGCGTTTCGTAGAGGGAGTCGAAGATCGAGGTTGCCGGTTGAGCTTCGATTTGCAGGTAGGCGTCGACGGCTTGCTCGATCTGTTCCGTGCACTCGTGAAGCAACAGTTCTTCATCGTTGGTCGACCAGTAGCCCATGTCAACCATATATGTGCGCAGGCGAAGCACCGGCTCCTGCTTCCAGTGCGCCGTGACGTCGGCGTCATCGCGGTATCGGCTGGCGTCGTCGGCCGTCGTGTGGTCCGAGAGGCGATATGTGACCGCCTCGACCAGCGTTGGGCCACCGCCAACACGCGCTCGCTCGATAGCGAGTCCGACGCGTTCGATGACAGCGACCACGTCGTTACCGTCAACCTGCTCGCCGGGAAAGCCGCAGCTGAAAGCCTTCTGGGCAAGGGTCGCCGCCGCCGACTGCATGGCGCGGGGGAGAGAGATCGCCCATTGGTTGTTCGTCACGACGAACACGATCGGCAGCTGACGCGCGCCGGCAAAGTTCATTGCCTCGTACACGTCTCCGCGCGACGTGGCGCCATCGCCGAACACGCATACCGCGACTCGCGGATCATGGCGCAGCCGGAATGCGAGAGCGACGCCCGCAGCGTGGGGTGCATGCGTGCCGATCGGGACGCAGATCGGGAAGTCCTCACGTGCTGCCGAGTAGTTGCTGCCACGTTCGTCGCCTCCCCAGAACTGGAGGATCTCCATCGGCAACACCCCGCGGAGAAACTGCGCGCCTTGCTCTCGAAACGATGGCAGCAGCACGTCGTCGGGGGTCATCGCCGACCCGACGCCCACAGATACGGCCTCTTGACCCAACGACGACGCAAACGTGCCGAGGCGGCCCGTTCGCTGCAAAGCGACGGCCTTTGCATCAAAGGTCCGTGTGAAGACCATCGCTCGATACAGCCGAATCAGGTTTTCTTGCGTAGCGATTTTCGAGGGCAGCGGATGTACGACGTGACCGTTGGCATCGATGTACCGGGTGAAGCTGATGGTCGGCTGTTCGAGGATCGTTGGCGCTGGGGTGTCGCTGCTGTCGTCTTCGTGGCTCTCGACCATTATCACGCTCCTCGCCCGAACCATATTCGCTCGCGGAGGCTGCGCCAAGAGTCCTTTGTCACCTTTTGACCTGCGCCAAGCGCTGACCAAACGCCACTGGTGTCGTGACCTAGAATTTGACCATGACATTGCTCCTTCGACCGCGTTGGCGTGGTCGCGTGCACGCTGTCGCGTTTGCGGCAGCAGCGCCAGCCGGTGTGGCCTTGGTGCTCAGCGCAACGCAGGCCGTTGCCCGGGTTACGGCGGCGGTGTTCGTTCTTGGAGTGTTGCTCGTGTACGGGACGTCGGCTGCGTATCACACCTTGGCGCGAACAGAGCGGGCCCGGCGGATCATGCGCCGAGCCGACCACGCGATGATCTTCATCCTTATTGCTGGCACATTGACGCCCTTGTGTGCCCTCGGCCTACCTCGATCGTGGAGTATCCCCGTACTTGTCGCCGTCTGGGCGGGTGCGATTGGCGGCATCGTGTTGAAGCTCACCGCCTTTGGTCATTACCAATGGTTCGGCTACGCGCTCTATCCGATTCTCGGCGGGGCGATGTTGGTTGTCTTCCCGATGCTGGTGCATCGGCTCAGTGCGGCCACGCTCACGTTCGTCGTGCTCGGCATCGTGGCGTATTGCGCCGGAGGGCTCATGTTCATTGTGAAGCGACCCAATCCCTGGCCCACCACTTTCGGCTATCACGAGGTGTGGCACGTCTGGACGGTTGTCGCGGCCGCGTGCCACTTTGCGGCGATCGGTCTGCTCGTTCGCTGATCAGCGAACGAACGAGAGCTTCGAGAACGCCCGACGCAGCGCAACGACGTCTGCGAGCACGCGCTCGGCGGGCTCGTCGTCGACCAGCACGCGTCCCACGAGGTCTGCGACCACGCCCATTTCCGTTGCTCCCATGCCGCGCCGCGTGAGCTCTTGGGTGCCGAACCGTACCCCGTTTGCATCGCCGGGCGTGTGCGCCACAGGAAGGCCGATGGATGAGCACAGCAGATTGGCAGGCTCGAGTCGCTTTGCGGCTCGGTTGCCGCCACCGTACGGATTCGCATCGATGGCCACATGCTGACTTGCCGTAGCGCGACCACCTCGCCCTGACGGTCTGAACACCGAAACCCCTCGAGCCGTAAGCGCGTCCGCCAGCGCCGTGGCATTGGCAATGCAGGCTTGCGCGTACGCCGGTCCGTGGACGAGCAGGTCCATGACAGCGATGGTCAATGCGGCCTGCCGCGCGAGATCGAAGTTCGCGGTGAGTCCCGGGTAGGCGATCGCGTCGAGGCGTTCGGCCAATGTCGCGTCATCGGTGAGGATCATCCCCGATGGGGGTCCACCGAAACTCTTGTAGGTGGAGCCGGTCATCAGGTGCGCTCCCTCGGCGAGCGGCTGCTGAAACGCGCCGCCAGCGATGAGGCCGCCCATGTGCGCTGCGTCGTACAACACCGTTGCGCCAACAGCGTCGGCAACCTCGCGGACGCCAGTGACGTTGTAGGGGAATAGGCACATGGAGCCCGCAACGATGATCAGCGTCGGTCGGATTTCCTCGGCCACCTTTGCAAGCGCTTTGAGGTCGACGTCCATCCGCTCGGGGTCGAATGGCGTGTCGTGGATCACCAGGCCCGCCAACCCGGCTGCACCTTCACGATGATGTGTGACGTGGCCGGAGGCGTCGTCTGAGAACGCAAGAATCGCATCGCCGGGTCGCGTCGTGGCGAAGTACGAATAGAGATTGGCAACCGAACCCGACGGCACACGACTCTCGACGAAGCTGCTTTTGAACAATCGGGCCAAGAGCTCATCGGCGAGCACCGACATCCGGGCGCCATCGACCATTCCACGATTCCATGTGTCACCCGGAGGGCCAAGGTTGGGTCGGCTCCCGATGGCCGAGCCGAGAAGCCGGGCGATACGTGGATTCGGTTCATTGGTGCCCGCATACAGAACGATGCAGTCGTCGAGATGATGCTCCTGCGCCAATACGAGCCGATGCAATTCGTCATCCAGCGCGTCGACGTCGAGCGAGTCGGTGAGGCCGACCCGGGCCAGGCGAGCCTGTTCTGATCGAACGAACTCACGTGCGGCGTCGGAGCGCCAGGGACGATCGGCTGTGGTCACAGCCCGAGATTACTGCGGGATCCAACTGACGCACGTGGCGAGGTACTCAGTCGTCTCACAGCACCTGCACCTCGACGGGTCCGCTGTGGGCGAGGCTCGACCCGGTCACGCTGACAGCGTGCACGAGGTACACGAATGTGGATCCACTCGTGAGTCCACTATCGGAGAACGTGGTCGCGACCCCAGGGAACAGGACGCGTCCGTCGACGCCGCCGGGGCGGGATCGCAGAAGTATGTAGTGATCAGTGCCATCTGGACCAGGCGTCCATGAACACGTCACGGCTCCGGCATCGGCAACACAACTGAGCGCGATCGTCGCCGGAACGCGCACCTCCGTTGTTGTCGTTGGCCCGAGCTGAATCGACGTGGACGGAGGAATCGCGACTGGCTCGGTGGTTGGAACGACAGCGGGCAGGGCCGATGTTGTCGCGGGGGGAAATGTCGTTGGGGTAACAGCGATGCTCGTGGCGGTCGTCATACTGCTTGCCGCGGACACGGCCGTGGTTGTGGTCTGTCGAACCGGTTCAGTCGACCCTGTGCCCGTGATCACTGGGCGAGACTCACGCGCCGTGCCGACGATGGCCGCTGCGGCAACTGCACCGGTCAGCGAAGCAGCGACAGCGCCGATCACCACAGCACGCGAAATGTGGCGATGCAGCTGCACCACAGTGGCCCCGCCGATCGAGGGAGAGTGGTCGAGGTCGACGAGTCGGCCTTCGAGGGCATCGACAAAGTCAGCGTCGGGGTCCGACACTGTCGTTTGTGCGGTCTCGATGAGCCGCCTCCGTAGTTCGCGACGACTGATGTGCGTCATGATTCCTCCGATACCAACGAGGCATTCATCGCCTTGCGTAAGGCGCCGAGTCCGCGATATAGCGTGACAGCGAGGACTGCTTTTGAACAGCCGAGCGCGGCCGCTGCGTCGTCGGCCGACATCGAACCGAGGTAGCGGAGTGCGATCGCCTCGCGATAACGAGGGTTCAGCGAGGCCATGGCGCTACGTAGCGCTGCAGGGTTGAGGTCTCGTCTCGT
>JAYTWP010000314.1:0-4854 GCA_043743395.1 Actinomycetota bacterium
ATCAGAGACGACTTGCCTACGTTCGAACGACCGACCACGGCGATCTCGCGATCCGACGGCGGCAGATCGTCGACCCGGGTGGCCGACTTGATGAACCGCAGCGGGATCGGTGGCATCGGGCCAGCGTACGCCGTGCCGCGAACAGTTACCCGGTCTCGACCTTTCGCCGACCTCAGCTATTTCGACAACAGCGAACCGAGCGCCCACAGCGCAGCGAGTCCACCGATGAGTGTCATCAGAAGACTCCGACCCACCGGCGCCCGAGACAATTCGCCGGGTTTGGGCGTTGGCGGTGGCTTGAACAGCGCGAGCAGATTGCCAACGAACAAGGCGCCGCCCATTGCAAGCACCAACCAAGCCAGAAGATCGTCACCCAGCAGCATGACCACCATCATGGCGAGGCCGCCGCCCAAAAAGGCGCTTCGGTCAACACCTCGCCGATGAAAAGTGCCAAACTTTCGACACTTCAACCAAAGGAGTTCCGATGGGCTTTCACCACGTTGCACTCGCCACTCGTGACACAGCGGCAACGCATGAGTTCTACACCAACGTGATGGGCTTTCATCTCGTGAAGGTCGTGGCGTCGCCAACCCCGGGCGAGCACGGCGGTTGGAGCAAGCACTTCTTTTACTCCACCGACGATGCAAGCAGCACGGGTGGCGACTCAGGGATGATCGCGTTCTGGGAGATCCATGACTCCGAAATCGGCGACGACTTTCCCGTTGACATCAACAAGACTGCCGGCCTGCCGTGGTGGGTGAATCACATCGCCTTCGATGCCCCGACGGTCGAGGACCTGCATCGTCACCGCGAGCGCTGGCGCAACCATGGCCATCATGTGCTCGAGGTCGATCATGACTTCTGCATCAGCATCTACATCCGTGATCCCAGCGGGAACATGGTCGAGTTCTGCCACACCACTCGGCCATTCAGTGAGGACGAGATTGCGCGCTCGAACGAAATGCTCGCCGAGGGTCGGCCGGAGTTCAACGGACACGCGAAGGCAACCGTGCACGAACCGCTGACGGCCAAGGCTGGTGTTACCGCCTGAGCTCGTCGCCTCGCGACCCGCCGCAGCGGAACTGATCGTCGGGTATTGCTCAAGTTCGCCACTCAACGGACGATCATATGAGTGGACAGGGACACACTCCGGTTTTGAGGGACGGCCACGTGTGATGAGGCGGAACGTATGAATGATGACGAAGGCCAGAGACGAGCGCGCCTTTTCTTGAAACAGTTGTTTGGGACCACACCCATCGATCTGTGCTGGGACGACACCCACCACCTGCAAGGTCATGTGCATGTCGCCGACCGTGAACTCGTCGTCATTGCGCCACGCGATGAAAGTCACGAGCCGGTGGTGCTTACAGCGGAAGACTGGGACGAAATCCGTCACGCCCCTGGCGAGAGAGCGGGCGATCTGGTCCGCCAGCGCGCGATCCACGACCACGATGAACTCACCGCTGCAGTCGTTCGTGCGTCGGCCAGCGTCCGGCGAGGTTTGTCACCCGACTGAGTGAACGCGGCGGCGCGGCACTAGAACATCTCCGATGAACGGCGACACGACGGATACGCGGGCCAATTTCGATCAGGTGCTTGCTGCGCTTGTTGGTCGGCCAATGGGCTCAGGCAAAGCGTCGGTCGCCCCCGACCCTGTGAACCAGCCGATGATTCGCCACTGGGCGGCCGCTTTCGAGGACACCAACCCGGCGTACACCGATGCTTCGTTCGCGAGCGCGTCTCGGTTCGGCGGTGTCGTTGCGCCGCCGCTCATGCTGCAGACATGGACCATGGCCACGCCCGTTATCACAGGAATTGGTGCCCGCGGTGGTGCACCCGTCCCGCCCGAGGGCACGAGCCCCCTCTCCGTGTTCGATGACGCTGGTTTCACCGGCACTCTTGCATCGAATTCCGAATTCGAGATCGAGCGCTACCTGCACCTCGGCGACGTCATTTCTGCCACGACCGTGATCGAGTCGATCTCCGACCAGAAACAGACCCGCATCGGGCCCGGCTACTTCGTGACATGGGTGACCACCTATTTCGATCACACCGGCGAGGTCGTCGGCATACAACGCTTCCGCATCCTCAAGTTCAAGCCGGCGGTATCGAAGTGACTGCCTCATCGCGAACCGAGACGCTGCATTGGAACGATGTACATGTCGGCGACGTTCTGCCGGCGCTCGTGATCGATGTGACCGCCACCGCCATCGTGGCTGGCGCGATCGCCACCCGCGACTTTATGCCGGTACATCACGACCGTGATTACGCCAATGCACAGGGGTCGCCGGACATCTTCATGAACATCCTCTCCGACACGGGCTACTGCAGCCGATATCTCACCGACTGGGCAGGCCCCGAGGCGATGATCAAGAAGTTGTCGATTCGGCTCGGCGTTCCCACCTTCCCTGGCACGACGCTCAACTACACGGGTGCAGTGACAGCGGTGTCCCTTGTGGACAACAGGGGCATTGTCGAGGTCAAACTGCTCGCAACGAACAACTTGGGCGATCACGTCACCGGCACCGCTGCACTCGACCTGCCCCTGCGCTGAGGCCGCAGGCGCGCGGCCGTTCAGGGGCGTGGCGCGTTCAGGGGCGGTAGACCACGAACACCTTGCGCAGCGTCTCGTGCACCGTCCAGACACCACACCAACCGAGCTCGAACACGGCACTGGATCCGGCGGTGAGCTCGACACCATCTTCACCATCGCGCTGCACGGTCATACGACCGGACAACACATGAATGATCTCGCCGCGGCCGGTGAACTCCCAACGGGATGCACCTGGCTCGCATTCCCATGTACCCGACACGATGCGCTCATCAGGACTGGTGAAGAACACCTGACTGCGCGTTGTGATGTTGCCAGTGAGCGGTTCCGCCGACGGTTGGCCCAACGGCTTTTCCGTTAAGTCAGCAGCAGGGATCTCGGCGGCTCGATAGGTAATGGTCACAGCTGCGTCCTTTTCGGCATGGGTCTGCACTGAGCCTACCCGTGCGCCACAACGCCGGCATCGGAACCGGCATCGGCATCGGAGCCGGCATCGGAGCCGGGTCTGGGATCGGCACGAGCGGCCGGCGTCAGACCCCTGAGCGTGCGGCGTTGTCGAAGCGTGTGTAGGCGCCGAGGAATGCAAGGCGGCGCATGCCGATGGGGCCCGAACGATGCTTGGCGATGATGACCTCGGCGGAACCCTTGTCTGGCGACTCGTTGTTGTAGACCTCGTCGCGGTACAAGAACATGACCACGTCGGCATCCTGCTCGAGGCTGCCGCTCTCGCGAAGGTCGGCGAGCATGGGCCGCTTGTCGCTGCGACTCTCCAGGTTTCGGCTGAGCTGGCTGAGTGCCACGATAGGCACCTGCAGTTCGCGGGCCAGAATCTTGAGACCACGGCTGATCTCGCTGACCTCGAGTTGACGGTTCTCGGAGTTATTGCCAGACATGAGCTGCAAGTAGTCGATCACGATCAGGCCAAGGCCCTCGCGCGCCTTCAGACGGCGAGCCTTGGCACGGATCTCCATCACCGTGACACGCGGGTTGTCGTCGAGGTAGAGCGGAACTTCCAGGCGACCAACGGCACGACCGAGTTTGGTCCAGTCGGCCTCGGTCAGGCGACCATTGCGCAGCTTGGTGCTGTCCACGCGGGCCTCGCTGCTGAGGATACGTTGCGTCAATTCGGTGTGACCCATCTCCAACGAGAAGACCAAGACCGGCACCTTGGCTGTCTGCGCAGCGTGCACGGCGAGGCCGAGGCCGAAGGCCGTCTTGCCCATTGCGGGCCTGGCACCGACAATGTTGAGCGTGCTGGGTTGCAGCCCAGACAACAATTCGTCGAGGTCGTTGTATCCCGTAGCCAGACCGGTGATGGTGTTGCCGCGCTCGAAGGTTTCCTGCAGTTTGTCCATCGCCAGCGGCATGAGATCGCCGAGCGGCTGCACGGAATCGGTCACCCGATCCTCGGCGACTTCGAAGACTTTGGTCTCGGCTTCATCGAGTGCACGTGAGACATCGTCGGGTTCGCTATAGGCGATCTCGGCGATGTCGGAGGCAACCCGAATGAGGCGGCGCAACACCGCCGTGTCTTGCACGATCTTGGCATAGCGCGATGCATTTGAGATGGCCGGCGTGGCATTCTGCAGCTCGAGCAACATCTCGGCGCCACCGATTTCATCGAGCAGACCGGCGCGCCGCAGTTCGTCGGCAACAGTGACCGCGTCCACTGGTTGACCCGTGGCGTTGAGGCCGCGGATCGCGTCGTAGACGTACTGGTGCGCTGGCTTGTAGAAGTCGTTGACCGACAGGCCCATTTCGGCAACACTGCCGACGGCATCACGCGACAGCAGCAATGCACCCAACAACGATTCCTCGGCGTTGAGGTTGTGCGGCGGCACCCGACCCTCGCCGCGAACCGGTCGAATGGATCGTGCGCGATCGCGGGAGGTTTCAGCCAATGACATACCTTCACCCTCTCGCGGCTGGCCTGTGTATCGCTAGAGGCACAAGGCTGTGATGTTGCTGTGGTGTTGCTGTGGACAACACGACCCCGCTGGGGACAGCGGGGTCGTGTGCATTGAATACGTGTGCGTCGGGCAACGTGGCCCGCTGCATGATGGACGACCTAGGCCTTCACAACTGCGATCGTGAAGGGGAACTCGACATCGTGGTGCAGCTTGGCCGTGATGCTGTACTCGCCGAGGACCTTGATGGAATCGGGCAGGTGCAGCTTGCGACGATCGAGCTCGATATGCGCCTGAGCCTGCACGGCTGCAGCGATGTCGGTTGCAGTGACGGAGCCGAACAAACGACCCTCGGCGCCAGCCTTGGCAGTAATTGTGATGACCTGTGCAACCAAC
>JAYTWP010000315.1:0-4309 GCA_043743395.1 Actinomycetota bacterium
CTCGAGTTCGATGATGGGCCGATCGACATCGTTGCGTTGCCGTACCTCGATCCGATCTTGGCACCCAACGAGTCTCGTGATCAGCCCGACGAGGAAGGCACCGCAGGAGAGGAAGGCGCCGCCCGGGGGCGTGTTCGTCGGACTCATCAGAGCGTGCTGACCGACGCGCTGCGCCTCGCCGGACAGCGGCGAACCGCGCCACGTTCTCTCGCAATTGCCCATGCATTCGTGACCGGTGGCGAGGAGTCCGAATCCGAACGTCTGCTCACCGTCGGTGGTGTCGGCCAGGTAGACATTTCGATCTTCGACGGCTTCTCGTATGTTGCGCTTGGCCACTTGCATCGCCCGCAGCTGGTGGGCACGGCCACCCGCCGCTATTCCGGTACGCCGTTGGCGTATTCGTTCAGCGAGGAGCACGACAAACAGGTGGTGCTCATCGACATCGATGCAGCCGGGTCGTGCGAGGTGCGCGAGATCGCAGTGCCGGTTGGTCGGGCAGTGGCAACAATCCGCGGAACGATGGACGAGCTGCTCGGTGCATCGGTGCATGAGTCAGTTGTTAATCGCTTCATTCGTGCAGTGGTCACCGACACGGCACACGTCATCGACGCCAAAGCGAACCTGCGTCTGCGCTTTCCACACATCATCGAAGTCGTTCTCCAACCACCGAGTGTCGCTGGCGGTTCGGGTCAGTCAGTCGTGCCCACGAAGCGCGCGTTGCTGTCGCCGTTGAAGGCCGCCGAGTCGTTCTGGCGCGACGTCACCGATGAAGCCCCCAGCGAACAAGAGCGCATCTGCCTCGAGCAAGCGCTCACTCGGGCTGCAGCGGAGGTGGCAGCGAGATGAGGCCGCTCTCACTCCGACTGATCGCATTCGGCTCATATCCGGGCACGGAGGTCATTGACTTCGTCGGTCTCGCTGTGCATGGCCTGTTCGTGGTGAGTGGACCGACCGGTAGTGGAAAGACGACCCTGTTCGATGCCATGACGTACGCGTTGTACGGATCGTTGCCGGGCGAACGCCCCGACGATGTGCGTTCCCATCATGCCCCTGCAAACGTGGAGACCGAGGTCGAGCTCGTCTTCGAAGCCGAGGGTCATATCTACCGGGTGAAGCGAACCCCAAAGACTGAACGCCTGAAAGCTCGCGGTACGGGCACCGTTGCGGTCGCCGCCACCGCCGAACTGTATGCCGTGTATCCCACCGGGGATGTTGCGTTGGCCAGCGGCAAGCGCGACGTTGATCCGCGATGTATTGATCTCGTCGGCCTCTCCGTCGATCAGTTTCAACGTGTGGTGCTGCTGCCGCAGGGTAAATGCGCCCAGTTTCTGCTGTGTAAGTCCGATGAACGCCAGTCGTTGCTGCAGCAATTGTTCGGTACACAGGTGTTCGAACGGGCCACACAATTTGTGCAGGATCGTGCGGTCGAACTGCGCAAGCAACTTGTTGAGACTGACACCGAGGTTGATCGCCTCCGCAAGAATGCGCGCGGCGGCGTGGCCTTCATGGCGCAGCATCTGCTGCGCGATCCTGAGGTCGGTGAGCCGTTCGACGTCGACCCTGATATCACCCTCGATGGCATCGACGATCTCATCGAGCGATTCACCCCGCTTGTGCTGAACGAGCGCCAGCAGTTGAATGCGCTGGCTACTCGCTCGACCGCAGCCGCTGCTGCATACACGAGCGCTGACACGCTTGCCAGTCAGTGGGACGATCGTGAAGCACAGGTCGAAACGTTGAGGCTGTTAGAGGACGATCGCGGCGTAATCGAGAGCGACCGGACACGTGCAGCACTGGCTCGCCAAGCTGCGCCGGTTCTCGCAGTCGACGCGCTCGCAGCCTCCAAGCGCGCTGAGCTACTCGACGGTGCCTCGAGTTGTCGCGAGGCGGTCGAACTGTTGACCGAGTCGTTGCTGCGCCTCGGACTCGACGCATCGGTGGAAACGGCTGCTGCTGCTTCGGTACTGCTCGCCGAGCGCGAGGCGCACTTGGTTGCCGACGTACAGCGTGTCGAGGCGCTTCATTCGGCCGAATCAGACGTTGCTCGTATCGAAACGGACTGGGCAGCCGCAACCGACACCATGATCCAACTCGCGGAGCGGATGGCATCGATAGATGAAGAATTGAAACGCGGTACGGCTTCGGCGAACGAGCTCGAAGCTGTCGCCGGCAGTCTTGATCGATTACGCCACGCGGCGCAGCGTTCGGAAGAACTTGTTGCGCGCAGCGAGGAGCAACGCGCTGATGAGAATGCATATCAGCGTGCGATCAAAGCAGCAGATGTCGCCACGAACGAACGATTGCGGATCACGGCGGCCTTCGTGGCTGACGCTGCGCCACGACTCGCCGACCAACTCGTGGCCGATGAACCGTGCCCGGTGTGTGGCAGCCGCGAGCATCCCGCTCGTGCCGTGCGACATGCAACCGAGGGTGTTGACCGTGAGCATCTCGATGCGGCTGTCGAGCAGTCGCAGTTGGCCGACTCGACCGTGCTGCGGTTGGCGGATCGCCTCGCCGAGCATCGCCGCGTGCTCGCAGATCGGGCCGAGATCGACATCGAGAGTCTGCGTGAAGAACATGCTGCCAACACGGCCGCTCTGCAGTTTGCGCAGCAGGCCGCTGAGTCGCTCGGCGACTTGCGCGAGGGGTTGACAGCGTTACATTCCGAAGCCGATGACCTGGCGAGCCAGCGTGCGGCCCTCAACAGCCTTGTGGCTGAGCTGAAAGGCGCCCTCGCTGCCCCGAGACATATCGTTGATCGATTGAGCTCCGAGCTCGCCGACATCAATACGGAGATCCTCTCCGCTCAACGTGATGCTCTGGTGGTCGCCACAACTCGAGTCGGCGAACTCGCGACGCGCGAGACCGAGCAGGATGGGCTGGCGCGTGTGCTGGAGCACGTCGAGGAGCAGTGCGCGCATGCCTTGCTCTCCAGCAGTTTTGCCGACATCGGGGCAGCACGCGCGGTCGAGGTTAGTCATGAAGAACTCCAGGGGATCGAAGCGTCGGTCGAGCGGTGGCAGCGCGAGCTTGCCGAGGTGACCGTGCGACTTGCTGTGCTGAGCAAGATCGATGTGCCGGCGACGCGCCCGGAAACCGACAGTCTTCGCGCTCTGGCGGAGACCCTCAGCAGCGAATTACACGACGCGACGAATCGTCATTCGCAGCTCGATCTGCGCCTCACTGATGCGCGTTCCGATGTCGTAGCGTCGCGGCAACTGCTCGATGACTCGGGAACGAAACGCGCCGAACGCGCAACTGCTGAGCGCGTGGCGACACTGTGTGCCGGCAGGAACCGGATGAATGTCGCACTCGAAACGTGGGTCCTCGCCGGTGAGCTCGAACGGGTCACGGCCGCGGCCAATGAACACCTCACCAGGATGACGCGTGGTCGGTATCGGCTGGAACGATCGGGCGACTCCGAAGACCGACGCCGACGCGGAGGCCTTGACCTTGTTGTGCACGACGCTGACACGGGTCGTGCACGTGTGCCTGCGACCCTGTCAGGAGGCGAACAGTTTCAGGCCTCGCTCGCGCTTGCGTTAGGCCTTGCCGATGTCGTGAGCCAGGGAGGTTCTGGGAGCGGCAAGGTATTCGAGGCACTCTTCGTGGACGAGGGTTTCGGTTCGCTCGATCCACAGGCGCTGGATGTAGCCATCGACGCTCTCCACGAACTGCACGCGACCGGACGCATGGTTGGCGTTATCACGCACGTGGAGGCGATGAAGCAGCAGCTACCGATTGGGCTCGAGGTCGTTGTGCACGCCGACGGCGTTGGCTCCACGCTGCGTCAGCCCTGATTACGCCTGAGAGCTGCGGTGAGGCCGGTGATCCGTCGCGCCGGTGTCTGCACCGCAGCGACCACGGCTGCCTCAGTGCCGACAACGATGAGGCGTCGGGTGGTTCGGGTGACGGCTGTGTAGAGCAATTCGCGTCCGATGAGGGGCGACGTTGATGGTGGAAGGACGACCACGACGGTGGGGTACTCGGAACCCTGGCTCTTGTGGATCGTCATCGCGAACGCCGTCTCGACACTTTCGAGTTGAGCGGGAGCAAATTCGCGCACCTCGTTGCTTTGGCCAAAGGCGGCGCGCGTGCCCTCGGGGTGGGCGACAACAATTCCGGCGTCACCGTTGGACAAGCGGGTCCGTGGATCGTTACGCGTGACGAGCAACGCGCGGCCCGGGTAGAAACGGGTATGTGGAGCGTGGCCGAGAAGCCACGTCTCGATCACGCGGTTCCAGGTGTCGGCGCCGTGTGGGCCGTGGCGATGTGCGCACAGCACGCGCATGCTCGCCAACCCGTGAAG
>JAYTWP010000316.1:0-4683 GCA_043743395.1 Actinomycetota bacterium
GAGACACCGATCGGGGTGGTGACGGCGTTCTTCGGAGCGCCGTTCTTCATCGTGGTGCTGATGAACCGGAGGTTGTCGCAATGAGTTCCGTGGCCCTCGCCAACCTCAGCGTCCGTTATGGCAAGCGCGTAGTGGTTCATGAGTTCAACGACACGGTGAGGCCGGGGGAGTGGCTGTGTCTCATCGGTCCCAACGGTGCAGGAAAGTCATCCATCCTGCGCGCCGTCGCCGGGCTTGCTGCGCATAGCGGCGAGATCAGCGTCGATGGTTCACCGTTGCGCTTGCGCAGTCCACGTCGGCGAGCCGAATTGGTGGCGTACGTTCCGCAGTCGCCGGTGCTCCCTCACGAGATGCTCGCCTTCGAATACGTGCTGCTTGGACGCAACCCATACATCAGCTATTTCGGCGGTGAATCCGCGCACGATCGGGCGATGGTGCAGAACGTGCTGCACAGGCTCGACCTCGATCAGTTCGCCGCACGCGAGCTCGGTTCGCTCAGCGGCGGCGAGCAGCAGCGTCTTGTCATAGCTCGAGCACTCGCGCAGGAGGCGCCGATCTTGCTGCTCGACGAGCCAACGAGCGCGCTCGACATCGGCCATCAACAACAAGCACTCGAGCTTGTCGATCGGCTGCGTCGGGAAAATGGCCTCACGGTGATCTCGGCCATGCACGACCTCACACTCGCTGGTCTGTATGCCGATCGGCTCGCGCTGTTACACGAAGGTCATCTTGTGGTGGCAGGCACCGCGGCTCAAGTGCTGCGTGCCGAGACCCTTGCAGAGTTCTATGGAGTGAGCGTGACAGTGCACCACGAGCCCGATGGCACGGTCGTCGTGGTGCCCCGCCGGGTCGGCTAGTGAGAGTCGGCTAGTGAGAGTCGGCTAGTGAGAGAGTGCCAGCCAGGTGTCGCCATCGAGAATGCGGTCCGCCTCTGATGGTCCCCACGATCCACGGAAGTACGGATGCACCGGGCCAGGGTTGTCGAGCGCGGGCTGAATGATGCGCCATGTTTGTTCCACGATGTCTTGGCGTGCGAATCGGCGGGGAAGGCCCGCGAGCGCATCGTCGAGCAAGCGCTCGTACGGGCCTCGGCGCTGGCCCAGCGCCGCCGCGAAGTCGACGGCGACATCAACATTTTGACTGTCGAGATTTTGGCCGGGTGTCTTGGCTTGCAGTGTGAACGTCACGCCGTCATGCTGGCCGAGGCGAAACCGAATCAGATTTCGCGCAGGGGGCGGGCCGCCGGCTTCGTCGAACAACATGCTCGGTGGCTCGCGGAATTCGACAACAACCTCGGTTGCGGCAGCCGTGAGACCCTTGCCCACGCGGATGAACCAGGGTACGCCAGCCCATCGCCACGAGTCGATCTCGAGTCTCGCGGCGGCGAATGTTTCTACCGCCGAGTCGGGGTTGACGCCGCCCTCATCCCTGTAACCCACGTACTGACCGCGAACGAGGTGCGATGTCTTCAGCGGGCGCATCGCCGCAAAGACCTTGGCCTTTTCATCCTGCAGAAAGCTGCTGTCCGGTCCCACCGGCGGCTCCATCGCGCACAGTGCCACGACCTGGAGTAGGTGGTTCTGCAACACGTCGCGGATTGCGCCGACGCCGTCGTAGAAGCTGCCGCGGCCCTCGACACCGATGGTCTCGCTCATCGTGATCTGCACGCTGCGCACGTAGTTACGATTCCAGACTGGTTCGAGCAAGGTGTTCGAGAATCGGAACACCAAGAGATCCTCCACGCTCTCCTTGCCGAGGTAATGGTCGATGCGGAAGATCTGCTCCTCGTGGAACACGCTGTGCAACACGCGGTTCAGTTCTCGCGCCGATTCGAGATCGCGGCCGAACGGTTTTTCCACGACGATTCGCCCGCGTTCGTTCAGGCCCACTGATGCCAAACCCTCGGCAACGGTCGGGAACATCGTGGGCGGAATTGCCATGTAGAACACAGCTTGCTTCGAACCATGTTTCTCGAGTTTCTTGGCGAGTGAATGCCAGGTCTTGGGATCTGAGTAGTCACCCTGGATGAGGTCAAGACGTTGTTGCAAGGATTCGATGGTGGTGGCCGCGGCCTCGGGATCGTCGGCGATGATCGAGTCGTGCGCGTGCTCGCAGAATCCGGCGTCGGTCCAATCGCTGCGCGCGACGCCGATGACGGGCACCGTCAGGCGGCCGTTGTGCTCGAGTTGGTACAGCGCCGGAAACAGTTTGCGTTTGCTCAGGTCGCCGGTGGCGCCGAAGAGAACCAATGCGTCGGCGACGGGCTGGTTGGTCATGTCTACGACTCCTTCCTTTCGGCATGGCCGCCGAACTGGGCGCGCATTGCCGACAGCACCTTGTCGGCGAGATCGGCCCGCCCGCGTGAGCTGAATCGCTGATACAACGCGGTGGACAACACGGGCACCGGCACGCCCTCGTCGATGGCCGCATGGATGGTCCATCGGCCCTCACCGCTGTCGCTCACCTGCCCCTCGAAGCCACCCAAGTCCGGATCGGCGACGAGTGCAGCTGCGGTGAGGTCGAGCAGCCAACTTGCCACAACGCTGCCTCGCCTCCATACTTCGGCGATCTCCGCGAGGTCGAGATCGTATTGGTAGAAGTGAGGGTCAGCGAGTGGTGCGGTCTCGGCATCTTTCACGTGATCTGCGGCGCCGATGTTGGCGTTGGCGAGCACGTTGATGCCCTCGGCGTAAGACGCCATCAGTCCGTACTCGATTCCGTTGTGGACCATCTTCACGAAGTGTCCCGCACCACTGGGGCCGCAATGCAGCCATCCCTGCTCGGCAGTCGTGGGCTCGCCTGTACGACCAGAAGTGCGTTCGGCTGTGCCCAACCCTGGCGCGAGCGAGGAGAAAATGGGTGCCATCTGGGCAACCGCCCCAGCATCGCCGCCGATCATCAGACAGAACCCCCGCGCCAGACCGAACACGCCGCCACTGGTGCCGACGTCGAGATAGTGGATGCCGCGTTCAGCGAGTGGTGCTGACCGCTTGATGTCGTCGCGGTACCAACTGTTGCCGCCATCGACGATGGTGTCGCCTGCGTCAAGCAATGGCGCGAGGTTGGCGATGGAGTCGTCGACAAATGCCGCTGGCACCATGATCCACAGATGTCGCGGAGCGGGAAGTTTGCCGACAAGATCCTCCAACGAGGCGGCCCCGGTAAAACCCTCGGAGGCGAGAGTGGCAACGGCTGCAGAACTCACGTCGTACACCACACAGTCGTGGCCCGCTTGCTTCAGTCGGCGTGCCATATTGGCGCCCATCCGACCCAGACCGATCATCGCAATTTGCATACCTGTCAGGTTGCCACGTTCGGAGCCAACTACGGTGACGGCTTGTGAATTCGTCCGATCTCGACCGAGATGTTGCCGGTTGCGCGGCGTCACATCAACGGCTGCTGAGCGCGCTCGACACGCTGACAGATGCCGAGGTGCGTCGTCCGTCGAATCTCCCTCATTGGACGGTGGGACACGTGCTGACGCACCTTGCCCGCAACGCGGACAGTCATGTGCGGATGTTGCGGGGTGCCGAGCAGGGCGAGGCGCTGACGCAGTATCCGCACGGGATGGCCAGTCGCAATGCCGACATCGAGGCGGGCGCCACTCGCTCGGCTCTTGAGTTGGTTGCCGATGTACGCACAACGATCTACCAACTGGAAGCGACGTGGGCCACCACGAGCGCGCGGGGCTGGCAAGGCCGCGGGCTGTCGTTGATGGGCGAGGTAGCGATGAACGATCTGGTCTTTCGGCGCTGGCGTGAGTCCGAGATCCACCACGTCGATCTCGGACGCACCTACACCTCTGCCGATTGGCCGCCGGAATTCGTACGGCTCGATCTCAACCGAATGACCAAGCAGTGGGCCAGCCGCAAACCGATGGGCCTCACCTCGCTACCAGTTCTGGCCCTGGCGTTGCCGCCGGCTCAGCGCCTGGCTTGGTTGTGGGGTCGGATCGAGGTCGAAGGATTGCAGCCAGCCGGTGTCTCATAGTGCAGACTCGTGAAGTGAAAATGAGGGTCCGATGAGTTCGAGGTTTCTCAAGCGCACGGCAGGCGCCTTGGTGGTCGCGCTCGCCAGCGTGGGGTTCGTTGGTGCGGGACGGGCCTTGGCGCATGCGTCGCTCGAGTCCAGCACGCCGGCCGCATCGTCGGTCCTCGAGGCGTCGCCGCCGAACATCTCGCTGAACTTCGACGAAGACATCGAGGTCCCGCTCACCTCGATTCGGCTCTTCGATCAGAAGGGCAAGCTCTTGCCGCTCGGGTCGCCGGTGGCTGGCGATGACGGCTCGATCGTGAAGGTCCCCGTCCCAACTGTCGGCAATGGCACCTACGCAGTGGTGTGGCGTGTGACGTCGGCCGATGGCCACGTCGTCGATGGCGCCTTCAGCTTTCAAGTCGGATCAGGCGGCGGCGTCGATTCAGCACAGTTGCTCGACAGTGTGCAGAGTGGGTCCCGCGCGTCCCCATCGGTCGGGCGGGTGATGGGCGTTGCCCGGTTCGCCTCCTTCGTTGGGGCGGCTCTCTTGCTCGGCGGGTTGTTCATGGTATTGATGGCCGACATCGAGGTCCAGCACGGGTGGGCAACACGTCGACTGCTGTGGCTCGGATGGCTACTACTCGGGTGCGGAGCGTTCGTGCATTTCGGTTTGCTCGGTGCCAACTCGCACGGTGGTTCGCTCGGCGA
>JAYTWP010000317.1:0-6877 GCA_043743395.1 Actinomycetota bacterium
CCGGTTGGTGCCGACCAGCGCACGTTGTTGTTGTCGGCAAAGTACCCAGTGGTAGACGTCGTCCCGTTCGCGCGCAACAGCACATCCGGGCCAGCGAGCAGTTCGTCGGCATCGGGGCTCCATGACAGCCAGGTCGGTGCGCGACTGTTGAGATCGGCGAGGCACTTCAGCGCGCCGTCGGCACCCGAGCCGTAGAGACGATTGCCGACGATGAAGGTGATCTGGCCGTCGGTGGTGGGCGGATCAAGACTGCATGTGCCCGCTGCGGAGAGAGCATCGGCGGTGTATCTCGGGGTCGAGTCCATGAGCACGGTCGTGGATGTAGACGACGACGCGATCGAGTCTGTTGACGAGCTCGGGAGGTCGGTCGCCGACGGTGCTGTGGAGGCGCTGGAAGGCGATGATGCGGGATTTGACGAACCGGGATCCGACGCGCACGCGACCAGGGTTGTTGTGACGAGCAGGATGAGCCACCGACGCCTCATGCGGGCAGATTACAGCACCATCGCGATGGTGATCTCTATGCTGAGTGTCAGGCCGGTGTGAGTCCCGATCCGGTGGGGAGTTTGATGGCGATTGCGCTGAAGTCGATGCTTCCGCCGAGTCGGGGTACTGCGTACGCAACAGTTGTCGCGACGAGTTGCAGTGTGATCGTGGTACCCGGCTGTGCCATGAAGGCAACGACCTCGAGCGGAACCGTGATGGTGTGCGATCAGATCGCCGGGTCCGCGGTCGGCGAACCATGTCTTGTCCGTCTCGCTCACGTCGCCGGTGGCCTTGCTCGCGGCGTTGGCACTGTTGATGTGTGGGCCGACCTGCTTGCCGAGCGTTGCCTCAGGTTGAGCGGCGAGATTGCACCGAGACCCCACGGCATCACAGGCGTTAGTCTGGCGGTGCCCTTGGTGCCGGTGTCGCAGAGGCGAATTGGGCTACTGCGTCGGAAGGTGTGAAATGAGAACTCAACGTGTGATCTCAGTCGTCGGTTGTCATGCAGAAGGCGAGATCGGCGACGTCATTGTCGGGGGCGTGCTACCGCCTGCGGGGGCGACGATGTACGACAAGATGCGCACAATGGAACGCGAGCACGATCACGTTCGACGGCTGCTCTTACGCGAACCGCGCGGCAGCGTTGCTCGTCATCTGAACCTGATCGTGCCCCCAACCCGCGACGACTGTGATCTTGGGGTGATCATCATGGAGCCAACCGAGTACGTGCCCATGTCGGGATCGAACACGATGTGCACCGTGACCGTCGCGCTGGAAACCGGCATCATCGCGATGCAGGAACCTGAGACGCGACTCACACTCGAGACGCCGAGCGGACCGGTGTCGGTTGTCGCAAACTGCGTCGACGGTAAGTGTGTCTCTGTGCGCATCGGCAATGTGGCGTGTTTCGTCGATCGCCTCGATGCTGTTCTCGATGTCGCCGGGTTCGGAGCGGTCACTGCGGACGTTGCATTCGGCGGGATGTTTTATGCAATCGTCGACGCCACCAAGCTCGGTTTCGAAGTGATTGCCAGCGAAGCGCGCGAACTGGCAGTGCTCGGCGAGGCGGTGCGGCTCGCGGCGCGTGAACAACTCGAGGTCGTCCATCCGGAGAACCCGGGTATCCGAGGTGTCTCCATCGTGCAGCTCAATCGGCCGTTCGCCGGTGTCGGTCACGCCACGCGGAACACCTGCATCGTGGCACCCGGGCGGTCGGACCGCAGCCCCACGGGTACCGGTACTTGTGCGCGCATGGCGGTGCTGCATGCTCGAGGTCAGATGAAGGTTGGCGACATGATGCAGCACGAGTCGCTGATCGGGTCGGTCTTCACCGGAACGATCGTGGGTGAGACCACCATCGAAGGCCGGCCGGCGATCTTGCCCACCATCGAAGGGCGCGCCTGGATCACTGGTTTTCACAACTATTGCGTCGACACCAGCGACCCGTATCCCGAGGGTTATCACCTGTCGGATACATGGGGTGTGACTGCGAACATCACGCAGTAAAAGACCCTGTATTCTCGTGTTCGGCAAGGACCAACTAGGGACCAAATCCTCTATTCGCGTTGATATGTCAGGCGTACGGTCCTGATCAGATTCGAACCAAGTAGACCCGATCGAGATCCCTCGAACGAGACTGTGGAGTGCATCGCCGTGATGAGTTACCCGACTGAGAAGATCCGCAACGTTGTGCTCGTGGGTCACAGTGGAGCCGGAAAGACAACAGTGGCAGAGGCGCTCTTGGCCCGAGCCGGCGCCGTTTCACGTGGCGGAAAGGTCGATGACGGCACCAGCTTGCTGGATACCGAACCCGAGGAGGTCAAAAGGCGGATCTCCCTCTCGCTCGCGCTTGCGCCGTTCGAGTGGAAGACGCCCGACGGACAGGCCTTCAAGATCAACCTCATCGACTCGCCCGGATATGCCGACTTCGTCGATGAGGTAGATGCTGCGCTCGCCGTTGCGGACCTGGCGGTGTTCGTCGTCAGCGCGGTCGACGGCGTCGAGGTCCAAACCGAACTGCTCTGGCGACGCGTGGCGGCGCGTGGTCTGGCGCGGATGATTTTCGTCAACAAGGAAGACAAGGAGCGCGCCGACTTCCTGGAGGTGCTCGCGCAACTCCAGGTGGCCTTTGGTCCTGCCGTCGTGGCGCTCGAGCTCCCTCTCGGCGAGGCGGCCAACTTGCACGGTGTTGCCGACGTGCTCAGCGAGGAGGCCCTCGAGTACGAACCCGGTGGCGCTCATCACACCGAGGCACTTCCGAGAGATCTCGCCGAGGTAGAGCATCGCATGCACGATGCGCTCGTTGAAGAGATCGTGTCCGGCGACGACGAACAACTCGATCACTACCTGTCCGGAGACGTGCTGTCGGTCACCGAACTCGAACGTACGCTCGCGCGTGAAGTCTCAGAGTGCAGTGCATTTCCCGTGTTGTTGGGCTCGGCGGCCACCGGGATCGGCATCGATCGACTGGCCGATTTCATCTGCGAGTTGGGGCCGTCACCGCTCGCCCATGACATGCAGGTCACTGCGGGCGATGGCACGGTTCCCGTCAGTGCCGATGTCGAGGGGCGACCGTTGGCGTTCGTGTTCAAGACCATCGCCGACCCCTTCGTCGGTCAGCTCTCGTTGTTCAAAGTGTTGTCGGGCAAGATCGCTGCAGATGATCGCCTCGTCAACAGCCGCACATCGGCTGAGGAACGGCTGCATGTGCTGTTCACGTTGCGCGGCAAAGAGCAATCTCCCGTCACCGAGGTCGTCGCGGGAGACATCGGCGCGGTGGCCAAGCTCGGTGACACGCGCACTGGTGACACGCTTGCGCCGAAAGGCATGCCGGTCCGGGTGCCACCGCTCGAACGTTCGGTTCCGCAGTTCGGCGTTGCCATCACGGCACGCACCCAGGCCGACGACGACAAGCTCGGCTCGTCACTCGCTCGGTTGCTTACCGAAGACCCTTCGCTCCTCATTGACCGTGTCGACGAGACACATCAGACCATCCTGCGCGGTGTTGGCGACACGCATGTGACGGTGGCGATCGAACGCCTTGCGCGTAAGTTCGGGGTCAACGTGGATACATCCGACGTTCGTGTCGCGTATCGCGAGACCATCACTGCACCCGCCGAAGCTGTCGGCAGGGTGAAGAAGCAGACGGGTGGGCACGGCCAGTTCGCAGTCGTGAACCTGCGTGTCGCTCCGTTGCCCCGCGGCGGTGGCTTTGGGTTCTCCGACTCGATCGTCGGTGGCGCGCTGCCACGCAACTTCATCGCTGCGGTCCAGAAGGGGATCGAGGAGGCGATCCTGCACGGCGGCGTGCACGGGTTCCCCGTTGTCGACGTGAGCGCGGAGTGCTACGACGGCAAGTTCCACTCGGTTGACTCCAGCGAGATGGCGTTCAAGACTGCGGCGGCACAGGGTTTCAGAGATGCGCTTGCCGCCGGAGGTGTCGTCGTCCTCGAGCCGATTTCGCTCTTGAGAGTCGTCGCGCCGGCTGCGTACGAGGGCGACGTAATGGCCGACATCACCGCCCGGCGCGGTCGTGTGCAGGGCACGGACGTGGCCGCGCACGGCGAGCATGCGATCCTGGCGTTCGTGCCAGCGAGCGAGTTGGTCCGTTACGCAGTTGATCTGCGCTCGATGACCGCAGGGCGCGGCCAGTTCACGGTGCAGCATGATCACTATGACCCATTGCCGGCTCATCTCGTGAAGAAGGCAGTCGAGTCGTCGACTAGGGCAGCCCACAACAAGGCGAAAGATTCACCGTCGAAGTGAGTCGACGCCGCCCGGCCGACTAGAAAGCAACTGTATGGATCTGTCTGTCACGGTCACGCCGCTGTATCTCGGCTCGATGGTGGCGGAGAACCGCGCGCTGAAGCGGCGTGCCGAAGAAGTTGGCCCAACGGCGGCCGACTACTTCAAACCCGACACGGTAGCCAGTCTCGCCATGGGCGTTGGCAGCGTGATTGTGCCGATCACCGAGTATCTGCTTCGGCCACTCATCCCCGGCAAAGGTCGGTTTGGACGCGTACTGATCGGCACTGCGGTGTCAGCCGTGGTCGTCACCACCCTTGCCGATCGTGTCGCTGCGCAGTCACCGGCCACTGAACAGGGTGAACGGCGTCGCAAGCGTGCTCGTCAGGTCGCCGGCGTCGGTGGAGTTGCTGCAATCATCGCAGCGGGCCTTGCGCTCACGACTGGAACCGCGTATCTCACTTCCCCGAAACGGCAGTGGATCAAGGGTCAACAACGCGATCTGGGTAGGGGTCCGTTGGCGTGGACCGTGGCCATGGTGGGTTGGGACTTCGCGTATTACTGGAACCACCGATTCATGCACCAAATTCGCGCGATGTGGGCCATCCATGTCGTGCACCATTCCAGCGAGCGCTACAACCTGTCGACTGCGCTGCGTCAACCGGTTGCAAGCGCGTTCGGAGTGTGGGTGCCGGTTGGTTGGCTGGCGCGGGTCGGCGTGCGCCCCAAGCTCATCGAGCATTCGCGTGCCATCAATTTGATCTACCAGTACTGGATTCATACCGATCTGATCCGCACGATCGGCCCGGCTGAGGAAGTACTGAATACCCCGTCGCACCACCGCGCTCATCACGGTGTCAACAAGCGCTATCTCGATCGCAACCACGGCGGGATCCTGATCACATGGGACCGTTTGTTCGGCACGTTCGCCCGTGAGCGCGACGACGACCCGGTGCAGTATGGCCTGACGAAGAACATCGGCACCTACAACCTCTGGAAGGTCGCCACGCACGAGTATCGCGACATGTTCCACGATGTCGCCAACTCCACGAACTGGAAAGACCGTTTGTCGTTCGTGCTGCGCGGTCCAGGTTGGGCATATGCACGCCACGAGCAAACGCGTACAACAACAGCAACAACATCGGAGCACGGATGACCAATGATCTGACGGAATCGCCCTCTGACGGCCAGCGTTGGCCACTTCGCTTTGCAATTGTCGGTGCCGGGATGTCCGGAATCCTGAGCGCGATCAGGCTCACCGAAGCCGGGTACGACGACTATGTGATCTATGAAAAAGCCGAGCGACTCGGCGGAACCTGGCGTGAGAACACCTACCCCGGCATCGCTTGCGATGTGCCGTCCCATCTGTACAGCTACTCGTTCGATTCCAACCCCGATTGGACCCACCGATACGCGCCCGGTAGTGAGATCCAGGCCTACTTCGAGCGGGTGGCGCACAAGCACGGCATCGATCAGAAGATTCGTTTCGGTACGGCCATTGATCGTGCAGAGTTCGTCAACCGACGTTGGACGCTCACCACGATCGACGGCGCGAACGAAACATTCGATGTCGTGATCGCGGCAACTGGCGTGCTACATCATCCCAATTTTGCAGACCTCGCCGGCTTGAGTTCGTTCGAGGGAGCGTCGTTCCACAGCGCGCGTTGGGACCACAGCGTGCCCCTCGACGGCGCCCGAATCGGCGTCGTGGGCACGGGGTCGACAGCCGTGCAGATCGTGACCGCGTTGGTCGATCGGGTGAAGTCGATCGCAATGTTCCAGCGAACGCCTCAGTGGATTGCTCCGCAGGAGAACCCGGCGTATACGCCCGTCGAGATCGAACAGTTCCATCAGCACCCTGAGATCATCACGCAGCTTCGTGAGGAGATCTCGCGTGGCTTCGCTGAGAGATTTTCGAACGCAGTGGTCAACGCTGATTCACCGGAGATGCAGGTGCTCGAAGAAGTGTGCCGCGCCAACCTCGACGACAGCGTGAAGGATCCGGTGTTACGCGAGAAGCTGCGTCCAAACTACCGTGCCGCGTGCAAGCGTCTCGTGGTGTCCGGCGACTTCTATCAAGCCATTCAGAAGCCCAATGCAGAACTGGTCACGGATGCGATCGACTGCATCGAGCCGCGTGGCTTACGCACGGTGGACGGCACGCTCCGCGAACTCGATGTCCTCGTACTTGCAACCGGATTCAGAGCCGATCGTTTCATGCGCCCGATCCATGTGATGGGACGCAACGGCGTTGCGCTCGACGACGTGTGGGCGCTGCGCCCATCGGCGTATCTGTCAATCTCGATCCCCGATTTCCCGAACCTGTTCATGCTCAACGGGCCGAATGGTCCGGTCGGCAACTTCTCGCTCATCGAGGTCGCGGAACTGCAGATGGACTACGTGCTCTCGCTGGTCGACGAAATTCGCGCTGGACGCTGCCACGAGGTCTGCGCGAGCCACGAGGCGTCGGCCGCGTTCGATGAAGCACGGACGGAGGCCGCGAAGAAGACCGTATGGGCGTCCGGGTGTCGCAGCTGGTACCTCGACGACCGGGGTATCCCGGCCGCATGGCCGTGGACGTTCGACCGGTTTCGTCAAGAGATGTCCGCGCCCAAGCTCGGCGACTACGAGCTGGTCTGAATCCCGC
>JAYTWP010000318.1:0-1740 GCA_043743395.1 Actinomycetota bacterium
GACGAAGACATCCGCAGCTCAACAGGCTTGCGCGAGGTGGCCACTATTCTGTTCGGTGACGACGCCGACCGACGCCTGGCCGAGTACCTCGACAAGTGATCGCGTAGGTGGTTTGGGTATGCAAGGTATGCGTTTCGAATACGTTGAGATAGCAACACCTGATGGGCTCATGCCAGCCGTGCTCGCCGTGCCGGCCATCGCCCGCGGAGCCATCGTTGTCGTGCAAGAAGCCTTCGGCGTCACAGCTCATCTCGAAAGTGTCTGCAAGAGGCTCGCGTCAGTGGGTTGGTTGGCGATTGCCCCGGCGCTGTTCCATCGGCAGGGATCGCCCGTATTTGCATATGACGACTTCGCGAATGTGATGCCGGTGATGAAGACGCTCGCGAGTACCGACATCGAGGCCGACCTCGATGCGTCGTTCGCGTATCTCAACGGGCGCGGGTTTACGTCTCAGCGCTGTGGTGTCGTCGGCTTCTGCATGGGTGGCACGGTGAGCATGGTTGCTGCAACGCGCGCGGCACTTGGGGCGGCGGTCACCTTCTACGGCGGTGGCGTTGCAGCCGGCCGTTTCGGGTTCCCCGCGCTCGTCGACATCGCCTCGACGCTGCACACTCCTTGGCTCGGTCTGTACGGCGACCTGGACAAGGGCATCCCCTCCGACGATGTTGAGTTGTTGAGGACAGCCGCATCAACGGCTGTCGTGGCCACCGAGGTTGTGCGCTATGCCGATGCCGAGCATGGGTTCAACTGTGATGACCGCCCGAGCGCCTATAACGCGATCGCTGCGGCCGATGCCTGGCAGCGCACACTGGCGTGGTTCGATCAGTTCATCCCTGCCGCAGACAACTGACTACCGAGCGGTGCAGTTGTCGAGTGCTCGTTGCCGACCGACCGGTCGGCAGTGAAGGTCATCAACCAAATCCCGATCCCTGGATGATCGTCAGCTCCGAGTAAGGGCCGTTCAAGGTGCGTGCTGCTGCCGCTGTCGCGCCTTGGACGAGCAGGCGCATGCCCGACGGCGACCATTCCCAGATGTCGAACGGACTCGTGCTTGCTTCGCTGAACGACTTGCTGCTGATGAGCAGTCGGTGGCCGGGTAGCCATCCGATCGGCGCCGTTGCGCGATCTTTGTCGGGCGCCCTGACCACGATGGATTCGGTGCTCCCGTCGAGCAAGACCCGCACCGAGGAGTCCTGTCGGGAAGCAGTCTGTGCCCATGCCACGTCGCCGTTGTCGACACGACTCACCGTGAGATCGGTGGGCGTCACATTCCGCACGTCGGCAAGCATGTCGAGTTGATTCGAGTCGAAGTGATATCGATGAACGTGGGCGCTGCCGTCGGGGTGCCCGTGGACGAATACCAGTGATGTGCCCGCCATGTCGAATGCCACATCGGTCGCGATGGTTCCGGGCTCGAGCTGCCCGATGCGTTGGGAGTTGGCACCGCGATTTGATGCGACGAACACGCCGGGTCCCTGTCCGTCGCGACCGATACCCGTCGCGGCAATATGCTTGCCAGCAGGGTGGTACGAAGCGCTGGTGATCTCGTCGGCAAACGACACATTGATGCGTTCCGCGGAGTTGTGCGCGTTGCGCCAGATCAGCTCGCCCGTGCTCGCCTTCGGAGCGATCAACGCCTTGCCGGTTGGTGCCGACCAGCGCACGTTGTTGTTGTCGGCAAAGTACCCAGTGGTAGACGTCGTCCCGTTCGCGCGCAACAGCACATCCGGGCCAGCGAGC
>JAYTWP010000319.1:0-6681 GCA_043743395.1 Actinomycetota bacterium
ACGACCCCGATCTCTTGGCCGACGAAACTCTGGAGCAGGCCTTCGAATACCTGTGCATCGTCTAGTTCGGTGCTCATCGTCCACTCCCTCGGGTCTCGCGCCATGGCAGATCGCGATCGGTGGCTGGTTCACGTGGCAGGCCGAGCGCGCGCTCGCCGATCACGTTGCCTTGGATTTCGTCGGTACCGCCACCGAGGCGAACCGCATACTGGCCGCAGAAGGTCTGTTGCCACAGGCCGTCGTCGAGCGCTGAGTCACCCCACAACACGCCGTGCGCACCTTGGATCGTGAGTGCAAGCGCTGTGGTCTGGGCCCAATGCCGGGCATAGAACAGCTTCATCGTGCTTGCCACGACACCAGGCATTTCTCCACGGCTGATGGACGTGCGCATTCGGTAGCCCATGTACTGCAACACGGCAGCGCGCGAGTGGGCCTTGGCGATGCCTTGGCGCACAACTGGGTCGTCGGTGCGACCGAAGTGTCGAGCCATCTCGATCAGTTCTTGCATGCTCCAGGCCGTGTTGCCGCCGCCGATGAGTGCTCGTTCGTTCGACAGGGTCGTGTGTGCGATCTTCCAGCCAGCATTGACCTCGCCAACGACATTGTCGACCGGGATGCGCACATCGGTCAGAAAGACTTCGTTGAAATGTGCGACGCCGGTGATCTGACGCAACGGGCGCACCTCGATGCCCGCGCTACGCATGTCAAGGATGAAATACGTGATGCCTGCGTGTTTGGGAGCGTCGGGATCGGTGCGGGCCAACAAGATCGCGTACTCGCTGTGCTGGGCACCCGAGGTCCACACCTTTTGACCGTTGATCACCCACTCGCCACCGTCGAGCACCGCGCGTGTACCGAGGTTGGCGAGATCGCTACCGGCCTCGGGTTCGCTGAACAACTGACACCACACTTCGTCGCCGCGCAACATGGCATCGAGATGCCCACGTTGAACATCGGTGCCGTGCATCATCACTGTCGGTGCCACCATGCCGTGGGCAACGGCGAACGCACCGGTCGCAACGTCGAACTTGTTCTGTTCCTCGGCAAAGATCGCCGCCTGCCACGGTGTGCCGCCGCGCCCACCGAAACGCTTGGGCCACGTCAGCCCCGCCCAACCGCCGTCATAGAGCACCCGCTGCCAGCGACGGCACGCCTGCGCATGCACATCCTGCTCGACATCGGTGGATGACTGCTTGCGGCGGATCGAAGGGTCGCGCCGCTTGGCGTTTTGTTCGAGCCACGCAGATGCTTGCGCGCGAAACGCGGCCTCTTCAGCGGAGTCGCCGATGTCCATCGGTCAGAGGCCTGGCACGGCTGAGTCGGGACCGAGTTGGGCAACACGCTGGCGCGTCGTGCTGTGCACAGGGTCCTTGTCGAACTCGGGCAGCACGTACTTGCCGAAGACCTCGTAGGCCTCGGTCGCATCCGCGAGCGACACATCCGTTGCGAACGTACCGAACGCGATCTGATCGGCCCCGATCGCCTCGTAACGCTTTAAGGCCGCTATCGCCTCGTCGGGCGAACCGACAGCAACAATGCCTTGCCTAATTGCGTACTCGAGATGCTCGGGCTTGGGGGCCGGCGGGATCGTCGGCCACTTCGGTTGACCCTCGGAGATGGGGAAGCTGTCGAGGTACTTCAAGAGCAGCGCGGTGTGATAGTTGCCACGATTGTTGAGCGAAATCTGACGCGCCCGCTGACCGTCCTCGAGCACCATCATGTCTGTGGTGACCATGATGTTGTTGTTGACGTAACCCCCGACGGGCTCGGCCTTCTCGATCGTCTTCTTATAAATCTCGATGAGCGGCGCAAGTGTGTCGGGAGTGCCGAGCGTGAAGCACAGCACACCGAGACCAAGTCGCGCAGCCTTTTCGAAAGTGCCGGGTGAGCCCGCTGCCACCCAGATCGGCGGATGCGGGTTTGTGTAGGGCTTGGGCAACACATTGCGGCGAGGCATCTTGAAGAACTTGCCCTCGAACGGGCCGTACTCGCCAGCAGCCATCATCTTGATGATCTCGGGCAGGGTTTCGTCGTACATCTCGCGGGTGACATCCATCGAGTCGATGTTGAAACCGAACACTTCGGTAGACGACGAACCTCGACCCGTACCCCACTCGAATCGACCCTGACCGAGGTGATCGAGCATCGCCACTTTCTCGGCGACTCGCGAGGGTGGCGACACGTTCGGAGTGATATTGATGATGCCCGAACCAATATGGATGTTCTTGGTGCGCGCAAGCGCGTACGCCATGAACGCCTCACTCGCGGACAGGTGCGAGTACTCGTCCAAAAAGTGGTGCTCGCTCGCCCACGCGTATTTGAAGCCAACCCGATCGGCGACCTCGATGATCGCGAGTTCTTCGCGGAGTACATCGTGTTCGGTGCGCTGCTCGCGACGATGAATGGGGTGATACATCTGATTGAACAGACCGAATTCCATTGAACAACCCCTGTGACCCTCTGGCGGGCGCGGCCGTACGCGCGACTTCGCAATCGTAACCTAATCGACGAGCTCGTAATGAGTGGCATTAGAAGGTCGTTGACGCTCCGGGAAAGTCAGCCGAGTGCGCCCGATGCGCGCAGTGTCGCCAGGTGCTCATTGGGGTAGCCGAGCACCCGTTGCAGCACCTGATCGGTGTGCTGCCCGACAGTCGGCGCACCGGCGGGCACCGGCAGCTCCTCACCATCGATGTGCAGTGGGAACATCAGTTGCTCGCACCCCGTTTGTTCCAATGTGGTCCAGGTGAAACGGTCGACGAACTGCGGATCGGTGATCACTGTCTGAGGCGTGTTGACGGGCGCAATCGTGGTGTTGTGATCCGATGCGAATTGCAGCCACTCGGCCGATGAACGCGTGAGGAAGATGTCACGAAGCTCCTTCTGCAACGCGATATTGCCCCGCGCATGGTCGGCATATTTGCTACCGGGATAGCGCTCGAACAGGTCTTCGCGGCCGATGCCCTCGCAAAAATTCTTCCAGAACGATTGCTCGCTCGCCATCAACAGAACGTGACCATCGGACGACTCATAGAACTGATAGCGAACGCCTTCCCACATGCCGCCCAGCCCTGGCTTACGACGCTCTAGGTTGTCGCTCGCGTTGCCCGTCACCACCGTCTCGGGCTGCTCGTAGGCTTTCCAGCTCTCGATTCGGTACCAGTCGAAGTACGCAGCGGCGTCGCTTTGCGCAATTTCCATATACGCGCCTTCCCCAGAGGTTCGAGCCCGTACAAGCGCGGCAAGCACCGCCATCGCGCCGAACGCAGGCCCGGCGGTAATCCCGATGTTGGTTTGATCGGGGGTGCGGCAAAAGCCGTCGTCGTCCACGACAGGGTTGATCTGGCCCGCCCACGAGTCAAAGGCAACACCATGCGCGGGTAGGTCCCGATACGGACCTGTCGCGCCGTAACCGCTGATGCTGCAAAACACGATCGCCGGATTGATCTCGCGCAGACGTTGGTGGGTGAATCCGCGCTTGTCGAGAAAGCCCGGACGCATCGCCTCGATGATGACGTCGGACTTCGCAATCAACTCTTCAAGCACCTCGAGCGCCTCGGGCGTCTTGAGATCGAGCACCAACGATTCCTTGCCACGATTGATGTGCAGATGCATCAATGACGTGCCCTGCACGATCGGCCATGTCATCTGACGCACGTAATCGCCCGATGGTGCTTCGATCTTGATTACCTCGGCACCGAAATCGACCAGATGCGCAGCCAACGCGGCGGGGCCGAGCAGGGAGAGATCGAGCACCCGAACGCCCGCCAGCAAACCTTCACCCGACATGTTCAACTCCCGATCTTGCGGCAGAACCGCTTCTTCACGACACGCCGTTCAGGCGTGTCAACACATCATGTTCAAAGAGTCGTATCGCGCGCCAAGCGAGCTCTGGCGGAATCCCGCCGAGCATCGGGTGCATCAGCACGAAGGCATACGGCCCGGCGGCGTCGATCTCGGTCAGCAACTGCTCGGGTGTCAGCACGCGATACATGCCCCGTGCCCTGACTTCATCGACATCGGCGGCCTGTTCGTACATGCCCTGCAGACCGGCATCGGACATCCATTTCCCGTATGCATTCGTCTCGTGCAAGAAGAATGGGCCGACCTCACGCCAGCCTTGCTCGACGTCTTCGGCGAGGTAGAAGTTGGCGATACCAGCGCCCATGTACGGGCCCGGGTCGGCATGGCCGAGCGCGACTCGTTGGTCGCGATAGAAGGTCCAGACCTCAGGCAGCGACGGCACGAACCCGTCGGCGATCCGCGCCGCGCGCCGCGCAGCACCGGGTGTGCTGCCCCCCAACGAGAGGCCCGGGCCACCGGCACGATCGGGAGCCGGCGTCACGCGCACGGGCCTTCCATCGAACTCGAACTCCTCGCCAGTCCAGGCGCTTCGAAGCGTGTGCAGCGCCAACGAGGTGCGCTGCACACGCTCGGTCAAGGCCACATCGAACATCGAGAACTCATCGGCCACGTACCCATTCGCCAGTACAAGATCGAGACGACCACCGCTGATGAGATCGACCACCGCTGCATCCTCAGCCAGATGCAGCGGATCATGGAGCGGCGCCACGATGGCAGAGACCATGATCCGCATGCTGCGCGTGCGCGCGGCCACGGCTGCCGCCATCACGAGCGGACTCGGCAAGTAGCCATCAGGGCTGGCGTGGTGTTCGGACAACACGAACAGCAAGAACCCGCGCTCGTCAGCCCATTGTGCCATATCGAGACCGGCACCGTAGCGCTCGGTCATCGTGGTGTGCGCGAACGGTGGGTTGCGAAAGTCGAACCGCATGCCAAAGAACGCCATTGCTCCCCTCTCTCAATAGCTGGGTCTCGATAGTCGGGTCTCGACGCTCGGTGTCTCACCCAGCGTCAAAGTGGCAAGATAGACGAAGTGAGCGACGTGTTCCCACCTCCGGCGCCCCCGCATCGCGACGATCGTTGGCATCAACGCCGCGAGCGATTCATCGCGCTGCGCGCGATCAGCATTCCTACCTCGATCGTGCAGCGCTTCTTCCAGATCGACGGCATCCGCAAAGCAATGCTGATGGCTTTCAACCTTTTCATCTCGATCGTGCCGTTGATCATCATCACGTTCGCGTTCGTGTCGCGCCTACGGGACCGCATTCAGTTGAGCCAGGTGTTCATCGAGCAGTTCCGGCTGCACGGCGAGACAGCCGACGTCGTGCGAAGGGCATTCCCTCCCACGGGCAACATCGTCAAGATGGCGTCGGTGATCGTCGTCGTATCGTTCTCGTTGAGCGGCTTCGATGTCGCGTCGGTATTTCAACGCACCTTCGCGGAGGCGTGGGGTGTCACCAAGCTCCGGGGCTGGCGTGGTCCACTTCGTGGTGCGATCTGGTTCGTCGCGGTGTTTGCCACGTTCGCCTTGAGCCAGTTGGCGCAGCGCATTCCCACCAAGAAGGGAGGGTGGCTCTTCTTGATCGTGATACCCGTTGTGATGGCAATGAACTATATGTTCTGGCTCATTACACCGCGATTGCTGCTCGACAAGAATCTGGCCAGGCGTGACCTCAGGCCTGGCGCCATCCTCGGCATGATCGCAAGCACGGTGTTGTGGCTGCTCTCACTCGTCATCCTTCCCGGCTGGTTCAGTTGGTACGGCCAGGGATTCGGCGGCGTTGGCATCGCACTCGCGTTGCTCAGTTGGACATACGTCGTCAGCATCGTGTGGGTGGTGATCGTGGTCATTTCGGCGATCATGTGGGAGCGCTCTGCCGCGATCGACGATGTGGTCGACCTGATGGACGCCGAACCCTTCGCGCGTTAGCGGCGCACGCGCGGCAGGCCGAGGTGTCGCTCCGCGATGTTGTTGCGAATGATCTCGCTCGTGCCGCCGTAGATGGTGGTGACCGGCGAATGCCGCGCGTCGTATTCGATCCAGCCGTCCCCCGCCGCGGCGGGCTGGCCAAACTGAAGAAGCCCCTCGGCGCCAGCCATCTCCTGGAACCACCGCGATGCCTGCTGATACGCCTCGCTCGCAAACAGCTTTGTCATCGAACCCTCGAGCCCGGGCAAGCCTCCCGAGGCTGCAATCCATGCCGAGCGCTTCGTGAGTAGCGCTGCAACGTGATTGTCGATCGCCACCCGAGCGAGTTTCTCGCGCACGGTTGCTTCACCGATACGTCCGGATGTATGCGCCCACTCGGCGGCATGGCGCAAGAGCGGTACCGCCGGATTTGTACCGCCCATCACGCCGCGTTCGAACGAGAGCGCGATGCTCATTACCTTCCAGCCGCCGTTGACCTCGCCAAGCACACAGTTGTCGGCGACCGTCACGTCGTCATAGAACGTCGCGTTGGTTCGTTCGGTCGCCATGGTGTGCACAGGATCGACGCGAATGCCCGGAGTGTCCATCGGCACAAGGAACATGGTGAGACCCTGATGGCGCGGCAGTGATGCATCGGTTCGTGCGAGGAGTATCACCCACCTCGCCTCGTGCGCCATCGTGGTCCACATCTTGGCGCCATTGATGACCCACTGGTTGCCATCACGAGTGGCCCTGGTGCTGAGTGCGGCGAGATCGCTTCCGGCATCGGGCTCGCTGTACCCAAGACAGATCAGTGACTGACCAGACGTGACGGCGGGGATGACTGCTTGCTTCTGTGATGGGGTACCGACATGATGCACGACGCCGGCGATCATCACGGCCATCGCCAA
>JAYTWP010000320.1:0-1873 GCA_043743395.1 Actinomycetota bacterium
AGAGCGCGCGCCGGTAGGCGCCGAGTCGGATCCGGGCCCCCTCGGACGACCCCGGGACCCTCCGACGACCCCGGTGCACCTTCGACGATCCCGGGTCCCCGTACTTCTGCGTGAGCGTTTTGGTTGACGTGTCACCTGTTCGCTCACGCAGAGTCTGGCGCCACCTCCGACGATCCCGGGTCCCGGTATTTCTGCGTGAGCGTTTTGGTTGACGTCTCGCCTGTTCGCTCACGCAGAGTCTGGGGGCCACATGCCGATAGGTCAGCTGCGGGCTTGGTTGTCCTTGGACACACCTACCGGCGTCGGCTCAGTTAGTGACTCGCGGCGTATTGCTGCCCTTGCTCTTGCAACTCGTCGCCTTTTGCCAGTAGCTCGTTGAGCATGTCGAACATCGTGCAGATCTTGCGTTCGAGCAATTCATCTCCAGACGCCGACCCGACAGTGGCCGCGACACTGACCGGCTCGACCACAGCGACAACAACAGGTGCCGGTGGAGCTACGGCGGCAATCGATTCGACGGCGGCCATCGGCTCGACCACAGCGACAACAACACATGCCGGTGGAGCTACGGCGGCAATCGGCTCGACGACAGCAACCACCGGCTCTTCGACAACCATCGGCTCTTCGGCAACCACCGGCTCTTCGGCAACCACCGGCTCGACGGCCTCCATCGGTTCAGACACGGCGTCGGCTTCGGTGTGGCCCGCTTCTGGCTCGGCGGCGGCGAGATCGAGTCGGGCGTACACCGCAAGCGGTACCAGCCCGCGTAGATCCACCTGCGACGTAAAGCTGTTGAAGAACGCATCAGAAAACGCATCGTCAGCTTTGACGTCACGGCTCGACAGCAATTGAGCGCGGGCTGGCTGGCTATTTGCCACCAACATGCACACAAAACCCGGGGCGTTCTCGATCAGTTGGCCGAGCAAGAACACCGCTCCATATGCAGGAACGATCGATGCCTCATCGACGCCGAAGATCGAGATCACGTCGACGACCTCACGGGACGCAACTGAGTCGTGTACGTCGTCGTCGCGAAACGCCAGTTCGATTGCGCGCTTGCTCGCCTCGAAACCGCGGGCCACGGTCATCGTGCGTTTTGATGCGATGTCACCCGGCGGATCGTTACGGTACGTGAGCACACAGATGATGCAGTCGTCATGGTCCGCGCTGACGCGACCAATCGCAGCGTTGTCGGTGGGAAGCACGGGGTGCAGCACCACAGTTCCTGCGATTTCAGGCGGCAGCGGAAGTGCATAGGTCTCGGCGGCGGTCTTGGCCCGATGCAGCAGCCACCGCACGGGGCGACGATTACGAAAGACCACGATGAGCAGCAAAAGCGCGAGGGGAATCAGAATCGCCAACCATGGGAACGACGAGCGGGACGGCTTCACCACCGTGTCGATGATCAGATTGCGCGCTGGCGGTGGCGCAGAAGCATTCGAGTCATTGATATCGGCCACGAACACGCCCGCCGCGTAGCCGAGGATGATCGCTGAAGCACAGGCAATGACGATCGCCGCGCTGCGGCGCAGCCAACGAGCGAGTTCCTTGACTCGACGGGCCCCAAGCAGATTCACCGTGGAGCGCCATTCGTCAAGGCAGGCCGACGCCGAGCGACGCTGTGCGCCGAAATTCCTTTGGCATCTGTGCACCGTATGACGGTCTTCATCGAGAACTGATTTCGGTTGTGTACTCACGGTTGTGTCGTCGACGCCCCAGCTGAAACAGAAGCGAGAAAGTACGCCAAAACAACGGGGAGTGGCGGTGAAAGCGTGATCATACCTTGTGGTCGAGCATGGTCGTCAAGGCTCTTGACGAACTCTGAACAAAGAGGTCAGCAGTGATTTTCGCCCATCAGCGAGCCGCTGACGGC
>JAYTWP010000321.1:0-9896 GCA_043743395.1 Actinomycetota bacterium
GCTGGACACCCTGCACGCATGATGCCCGATCCGGAGCGGCCTGTCCAGCGCCCAGATCAGCAGTTGCTCTCGACTACCGGGGTACCGCGTTGGTCATTCGCACCACGCTGAAGTCCCACCCACCCGACACCGCGAGGTCGTGCAACGGCCAGAGGTCGGCAACGATCCGAAGCTCGACCCTTGCAGCCGCGTGGATTGAGAGCAGATCGCCGATCGCCAAGACCACGAGCGGCTCAACTGCAGTATCGGAGACCCACTGTCCCGATGCCTCCCACGCGACGAACGACTCCGAAGGAAGGCTGTACCGGTAGATCTTGGTTGAGCGCAGCGAGTCGAGCCTGACGGCTTCGACCGCGTGGACCCGCCAGGCTGTCGTGCAGAACGCCGTCTCGAACTGTGGTCGTTCTGTGTCGTTGCGCGGCCATGCCGTCACGCGTGGGCAGGCTCGAGGAAACCAGTACAGCGGCGCGTGATCCTCGTCGATTGCCCACACCGATGGCCGTTACCCCGGATTTGTTTGAGGCACATGCGGAGCGAACCTCTCGATGAGGGGTCCTCGCTGAAGTGGAACAGCACAGCCGACATGGCCCAATCCTCTCACGACGCTGTGAAGACAAGTACGGCCAGATGGCGACACAGACTCAACCGGACCCAACGGTTGGGCGAGCAGTTCGCCGGTGCTGATCGGGAGATGCGATCGTCTGTGGTTACCGCGGACCATCAGGTCGCGAGAGATACCGCAACACGCGGTTTCTGTCCGCCCGACTGCGAACCATCAGCAGTTCAGCTGCTGGCGCGTAGGCCTTGATCGCGTCGAAGGTCTTGGGGCGGAACTGGCGTCGCCAGGTGAACAGCCATCTCCAGAAGTCGAGACGTTCACGCGACCGGCGCACGGCTCGCCATGCACACACGACCGTCGGCAAGTCGAACATGACGATCGTGTCCGCGCGCAGCAGCCGCACCTCGAGCGCGTCATTCGGACCGAGGTCACCATCGAGAATCCAGCGAATTGCGTTCGCAAGTTCGCGTTGAATTTCACACCACCTCTCAGACGGTGCTGCCACCGGGCCAGACGACCAGAAAATGGTGTCGAGCTCGGTTCGAGGGATCCCGGTTGCTTCGCTCAACTCTCGAGAGAAGCGAGACTTCCCGGAAGCGCCATTGCCCAGCACGACGACACGCTCCACATGTACAGCTTGCCCGACCTGCTCGATGTCCTCCGACTCCCGAGCTTGGCATCAACGCCAGACGTGCCCGTTCTATCGTGTCGACGTGCCGGATGACCTGTTCGCTGTGCCACGCCTCGCAAGGGTGTATGACGATCTTGACGGCCCGCGCGACGACCTCGATCACTACCACGCGATCGTCGACGAGTTCAGCGGCCGGTCCGTGCTCGACATCGGGTGCGGAACCGGCACGTTTGCCTGCCAACTCGTGCGTCGAGGGTTGCACTGCACAGGGCTCGACCCTGCAGCAGCGTCGCTCGCCATGGCCCGCAGCAAGCCCGACGCCGAACGCGTCCAATGGATCCAGACCGAAGCCACTGCGATCCCTACGATGAGCGCCGACGTTGCCACGATGACCGGCAACGTCGCACAGGTGTTCCTCGACGATGACGAATGGTGCCGAGTGGTGAGCTCGGCCCGCCATGCACTCCGGGCGGGCGGGTTGTTCGTGTTCGAGACTCGTGAAACATCAGCCCGCAGCTGGGAGCGCTGGACGAGGGAAGCAACATTCTCCATCTATAACACCATCGCTGAAGGCCGCATCGAGCACTGGGCAGAACTCACTCAGGTTGCGCTTCCGTTGGTGTCGTTCACCCTCCACTACCTGTTCGAGAGCGACGGCACGCTGCTCACCTCGCAGTCGACGCTGCGGTTTCGGTCCAACGCCGAGATCGAGCGTTCCTTAACGGCAGGCGGCTTTCGGATCATCGACATCCGAGATGCACCCGACCGACCCGGCCTCGAAAACGTCTTCCTCGCACGTGCCAATTGACCCCGGCCCCGGCGTCCGGCTGGACATGTTGTGCGCTGTGTTGCTCCCAGAGCTACACAGCGCACGAGAACGTACAGAAACCAGCGGCGTTCTCCGACTCAGCGTATGAAAAGCGGCGCTGATGCCGGTGATCCTCCGATGCCCCCGACTCAATGCGGCACTCGGGCTACACGACCCTCGACCGGCAAGTGCGCGGACTTGAGGGCGCAGCCGAGTGGCCAGTGCTTCAGTCGATGCTGCCCGATGTGGTCGGTCGACGTGTCGTCGATCTTGGGTGCGGCTTCGGCTGGTTCAGCAGATGGGCGGTCCAACACGGAGCGTTAGCGGTGCTCGGCATCGACGTCTCTACCAAGATGCTCGAACGAGCCCGTTCGGAAACGACGTCTCCGACAGTCGAGTACCGCTGCGTCGATCTCGATCTGCTGGAACTCGCGCCGGACTCCGCCGATCTTGTGTTCAGTTCGCTTACGCTGCATTACCTGCAGGATCTTCACCGCCTGTTGTCTATGGTTGCGACGGCGACTGTCGCTGGCGGATCGATCGTCTTCTCGGTCGAGCACCCGATCCTCAGCGCTCCGACAACACAGCACTTCGAAACGAGCGCCCGCGGTGACCGAATCTGGCCCCTCGATAACTACCTCGTCGAGGGTGAACGGGTGAGGACCTGGTTCGTCGATGGTGTCATCATGCAACACCGAACGGTCGCGACCTACGCGAACGCGGTGATCGACGCCGGGTTCGTGCTCGATCGGGTCGTGGAGTGGGGTCCGACTGCCGAGGATGTCGTGGCGCGCCCGGAGCTGACAGACGACCGACATCGGCCCTGGTTTCTTCTGATTCGGGCGACGCGAATCAACGACTGAACGCGCGCCCGGTGCCGTGCGGCCGCCGAAGACCTAATGGGCGGTCCCCACGTCTGGCGCGCACTGAACCGCGACGACGCGCTGTTTCGTCACGTCGATCACGGTCGTACTTCCCGGACCGAACTTCGAGAGGAACTCTCTCAACGACGCGGTTTCAATCGGGCACTTGTAGTCGATTGTCGTCGCTGTTCTGACGAGCCAACCGTTGGACAGTTGGACGACACCGTTGCCGAGCAGCGTCGTGATCGGCGGCAACGTGATCTTCAAGCCTTGCTCTACCGGAACTATCGCGAACCAGATGACTGCGTCGCCGAGGAGATCGGCGAGAACAACGCAATGAGCATTCTGGGTGTAGTCCGGGCAAAGGTTCTCCCCAAGTGTGCCGGCTTCCACGCGCATGGTGCGTTGGCCATCGATGACGAACGACGCCGAGCCCCGAACCACCCCGTCCGTGACATTGAAGTCGTTCGACGGCTTGATCTGAAAGACAAGTGAGATGAAGTCGACTGTTCTCGACTCGGCCGAAGGGGTGGAGGTTGTGGTGGCAGCTGTAGACGGAAGCGATGTTTTAAGTATCAGTGTGAGGCCGATGAGCGCGCCGAATGCGGCCCAAATTCGCCACGAGAAGAACTGCCGCATCGTGAGGAGCGTATGTCAGCGGGCGTGTGAAACCGGGTCAGTCAGCCGAGTGCGTGTGCGGCATGGGCTGCAGCCTTGTGCGCAGCGACGGCGATTTGGTCGATGACATCGTCGTCATGGCCGAGTCCGACGAAGATGGCCTCGTAGGCGCCAGGTGCGAGCGCGATACCTTCGGCGAGTGCTGCCCGGAAGAGCGCTGCATAGGTTGGCTCACTCGTGGTCTTCGCGCCATCGAAGTTGGTGGGCAGCGGACCATCGCCGAGATACATACCCACGAGCGTCCCGACAACGGGGAACTGCGCGGGCAACCCAGCGGCGCTGCACGCATCGGTGAGTACGCTCGACAGGCGCTGCGCCCGGCGCCGCAACTCGGTGTAGACGCTGTCGTCGAGTTGGTCGAGCGCGGCGAGGCCCGCCGCGGTGGCGATGGGGTTACCTGCCAATGTGCCGGCGTGGAACACCTTGCCGGTTGGTGTGAGGCCGTGCATTACGTCGGCCCGACCACCAACCGCCCCGATGGGCAAACCGCCCCCAATGATCTTTCCGAAGCACGTGATATCGGGGCGCACACCGAACAGCGCCTGCGCGCCGCCCGTACCCAAACGAAAGCCCGTGATGACTTCATCAAAGATGAGAAGTGCACCAACTCGGTCGCACTCCGCACGGAGCCCCTGCAAGAAACAGTCCGACGGAGCAACGACACCCATGTTCGCCGCGACGGGCTCGACGATGACTGCAGCCACCTCATCGTTGAGATGCGGCACCACGTTGTACGGCGCGACGATCGTGTTTGCGACCGTCGCGTTTGGGATGCCGGCCGTGCCGGGCAGGCCGAGCGTTGCAACACCGCTGCCACCCGCAACGAGCAGCGCGTCTGTTGCACCGTGGAAGTTGCCTGCAAAGGTGACGATGAGATCTCGGCCGGTCACGCCACGAGCGAGCCGGATCGCAGTGCTCGTTGCTTCGGTGCCGCTGTTCATCAGCCGCACCCGCTCGCAACTCGGGACGCGTTCGGTAATCGCTTCGGCGAGCTTCATTTCGCGTGGTGTGGGCGCACCGTACGAGGTGCCGTCGGCTGCTGCGGCAACGATCGCGGCAGTGATCGAGGGGTGTGCGTGACCGAGGATGACAGCGCCGTAGCTCTGCACGAGGTCGATGTAGCGCTTGCCCTCGACATCGAACACGTACGGCCCTTCGGCCCGGGCGACGACATACGGCGAGCCACCAACAGCCTTGAACGCACGGATGGAGGAGTTGACCCCACCGGGAATCGCCCGACACGAACGTTCGAACAGCTCGATGTTCGACGGAATGCCGAGCCCGGTACACACCGTTGGCTGACAGCCGGCCTCGACACACCGCGCCGGATCGCAGTAGGAGATCACGATGGCATTTCGGGGTGGGCCGCTGAAGTGACCGCCGCTCGTTCGGCAAACCACCGCGTGAAGTAGGTGAGGATGACGTCGGCGCCGGCACGTTTGATCGCAGTGAGTTGCTCAAGCACGACCACGTCGTGATCGATCCAACCATTCGCGGCGGCCGCTTTGATCATCGCGTATTCGCCGCTGACGTGATACGCGGCGACGGGCAGGTTCGTGATCGCGCGCACAGCGACGATGACATCGAGATATGACAGCGCCGGCTTGATCATCACCATGTCGGCACCCTGTGCGATGTCGGCTTCAACTTCGGTGAGGGCCTCGCGGGCGTTTCGCCAATCCTGTTGGTAGCCCTTGCGATCGCCGCCATCGGCGATCTGGACATCGACGGCGTCGCGAAATGGTCCGTACAGCCCGCTTGCGTATTTCGCTGAGTAGGCCAAGATGGCCACGTCGGTGTGACCGCCCTCGTCGAGCGCAGCGCGGATGGCACCGACTTGGCCGTCCATCATGCCGCTCGGGGCGACGACGTGAGCGCCGGCTTCTGCCTGCGCGAGGGCTGTCTTGGCATAGATGGCAAGAGTGAGATCGTTGTCGACCTCGCCGCGGGCATCGAGAACACCGCAGTGGCCATGGTCGGTGTACTCATCGACGCACAGGTCCGCCATCAGGACGACACGGTCACCGAACTCGGCGCGAAGAGCCCGGAGCGCGACTTGCACGATGCCTTGTGGATCGCAGGCGCCGGAGCCCACAGCGTCCTTACGCGCGGGAACACCGAAGAGGATGACTGCTTTGACGCCGAGGCCGACGAGCTCGCGTACCTCGGTGCACACACTAGCGACGGTGTGTTGCATCACCCCGGGCAACGACGTGATCGGCTGTGGCGCGGTGATGTCCTCACGCACGAAGAGGGGGGCGACGAGATCATTGACCGAGAGCCGGGTCTCGGCGACGAGTTCACGAAGTGCCGATGTGCGGCGCAAGCGACGCGGCCGAGCGAGAGGGAAGTGTGCAACCACGTGGGCCATCGTAGGGGTTCAGGCAGAAACAGCACGCCCCAGATCGGCCAGCGACACCTCGGTATGCGAGGTGACCACTCGATCTGCTGCGGAGAGATCGTGGCCCAGCGTCAGGGGGCAGGGACATGCAATCGTGTACAGGCCTGCGGCTCGCGCCGATTCGACGCCGGTCGTGCTGTCTTCAAACGCGACCGAACGAGCTGGAGATACGCCCAGCGCTGCGCACGCCTCGAGAAAGGGTGCTGGATCGGGTTTGGGTCGCGAGGCAATGTCGATTGTGATGATGGCGCTCAAGAATGCACGCAATTCGAGGTGATCGAGACGTGCCTCGACCCAGTCGAGCGGAGAGTTCGACGCCACGGCCATGGGAACACCGGCGACAGCCGCTTGCCGGATGAGTGAGTCGATACCGGGCCGGGCTGTAACCGTCTGCAGCATCTGCCACTTGATGGCATGGCGCTGCGCGCGAAGGTCGACGACATCGACGGCATACCCGAGATGTGCAGCCAGTTCCTCGACCCAGTCGGCAACATAGGTCGTGCCAATGATGTGTTCGAACTGGGCCACCGTGTACTCGGCGCCGAACTGTGTCCACACTTGCTTGATCGATTGATAATCGACGGACTCGGTGTCGACGATGGTGCCGTCGAGATCGAAAATGATCGCTTCAGGAAGCGCGAGCGGACCCACGGTGGACGACGCTACCGGCTAGCGTTATCGGTCGATGGTGGCTCAAGCACAGTTCTCGACTTTCGATCTCGATGTACAACCGGGCGATACAGAAACACTGTCACTGACCGTCACCAATCTTGGTGGCCACACCGAGACGTTCACCCTCGTGCCGGCCGGACTCGTTGCCGGATGGGTTCGCTTGTCGCCGCCTGTGGTCACGCTTTTCGGGGGCTCATCCGAGGTCGTGACCGTCACGTTGCGTCCGCCGATGCTGGCTTCAACAGCGGCCGGTCCGGCGCCGCTCACGGTACGGGTCATTCCTCAGGATGAACCCGACGACGTGACCGTGGCCGAGACAACAGTGAACATTGGTGCGTTTCACGACCGACGAGTGCAGGCATTGCAGCCGGTGTTGCGCGGGCTCCGCCGCGCGACGTTCGATTTCCTGGTCGAAAACCACGGCAACGAACAGGCGAGCTGTCGTCTCCATCTCATCGACACTACTCAGCGTCTCGATGGCGACTTCCACCCACCTGCGGTCGGCGTTGAGCCAGGAGCCAAAAGCCTTGTACGGCTGAGGCTGAAGGCGCTCCACCGCCAATGGCGATCACGTTCGCGCACGTTGGCCTTCTCGGTCGAGGCCGATCAGCAGGGCTTTCCGACGGCAACAGCGCATGCCACCCTCGTACAGACACCCATGCTGCCCGAGGGTCTCGAACGCAAGGTGCTCGGTTTGGCGACCGCGGCTGTTTTCGCAACGATCGCGTGGTTTGTCTTGCTGAAGCCGGTCGTCGAGAGCGCCGCCAAAGATGCAGTCAAGTCGAACAAGCCTGCCGCGACAGCGGTCACCGTCCCCGGCCAAGCCACACCCTCGTCACTCGCTTCTGACTCCTCAACCCCCGTTGACAACAGCGGTATCCCCAAAGGCGCCGACCCGTTCAACCAAAGGATGGAACTCAAGGTCGCACCCAGCGCTTCCGGTTCAGGCGAATACGTCGTACCGGGGGGCAAGGTCCTGCGCATCACCGACGTGATGTTGCAGAACCCAAATCTCGATACTGGCCCGGCGAGCCTGTCGAACAATGACCAAGTGCTTATTCCTTGGCGACTCGAAAACGCTGCAGGCAACGAGAGCCTGCCGTTGGTCAGTCCCCTCGTGTTCAAGGCGGGCGACAAGCTCACGTTCACGTTCACGTGCAGCAGTGTTGGCGACCCTTCGACGGGTGCATGCGTGCCAGCGGTGTTGCTCAGCGGCACTCTTGCGAACAGCTGACCCCGTCAGCGTTCCTGCGCGAACGACGGTCTCGTTGCGGTTCCGCTACGGCCGGGGCCAGGTTGGCGAACCAGGCCCCGTGGCGGTGAGTCGTTCGATCTCAATGCCTGCAGAGGCGACAGGACCATTGACAACTTGCGCCACCAAAGTGCGTGGTCCCGGTCGGTCGCCCTTGACTATGAGCATCTGTGTGATGAAGCCGCCGTTGCCATCAGTGATCGCCATCGTGCCGCGCCCGGATCCGTCGCTCCAGCCGATCAGTACGCCAACACTCGCGGGGAATCCTTTGCCGGCAATGCCGATGCGCTGTCCGGCTCGAGCGTGGTCTGCAGTGATCACGATGGAGGCGTCGTAGTAACCCTCGCCGCTCAAGAAGATGCTTGTGTACTGCCCGGCGGCAATGCCCACGTTCACAGTCGCGGTACGTCGCCCAGCTGCGGTTGGCGTGAACGACACGATGATCGGACAACCGTCAACGGTGACCGTCTGGGCATGGCATAGATTCTCGTCGATCGAAAAGTCTTGCGGGTTCTGGCCGGCAATTTTCACGAGCCGGACGGCGGTGGGTTCGATGTAGACGCTGGTGATATTGATTGTTGCGGGGGCGCTTTGTTGTCCAACGAGGGTCCGCAGGAAGTCGGCCCCGGCCGGTGTTGCCTCGAGCGCCGGATCGCCACCTGCGCCCTTGAGTGAGGTCGTCAACGTGATGGCTCCGAAACCGGCTTCGGCCACCGTGAGCGTGCCCGTGAGCGCGCCTACCCGAGATGGTGTGAGCATGATGTTGACCGAGCAGCTCTTGCCAGCCGGTACTGCGGATCGATCGAGACATGAGCCGCCTGAGACGGCGAAATCGGTGTTGTCGCTCTCGATGGTGTCCGGCACAAACGCGCCGGGCCCGTCGTTGACGACGTTTACATACCACTCGGGGCCCGGTACACCAACGGTGACCGTGCCGAGATCGGCTTCTGCGACCGACAGGCTGGGTGCGAATGCCACGGCGACAATGTGCCGACCGACGATGGTGGGATCACCGAGCAGACGATCGGCGGCCAACGAATCGGCAACCAGCACGCGCCCATTGGCGGACAGGCGGGGATGGGCGTGCGCCCCCGGGGCCGGTGCTGGACTCTCGAAGGCCCGGCGCAGGTTCTGTGTGCCGAGGTCAGCAACGAGCAGATCGCCGTCGGTGAGTTCGCCTCCGCCCGGTGTTCGCACTGCCAGCAAGTTCGATGCGTGCGTGGAGAACCCAATGGTGTTGCCGTCCGCGGACATCGTGGGCGCGCTCGACACCCCGTCGGCCGCGATGATCGGTTCCGTTTCTGCGGCACGCACGCGACTCACCAGTCTGATCGTGGTGCCGATCACGTTCTTGGTGACCTCCGGCGCAGTGTCGCTGGCAGGCGTGGTGATCGTGGAATCCGGCTCATCGAAGATGAAGTTCGCGTCGGCGTCTCGATCGACGACGTAGATCTGGGACGGGCACGTTGAGACGCAGTTGCTGAGGGTTGGCGAATCGACCAAGTTGGTGGCCGACGATGCGAAGGCAACCAGGCGTCCGTCGGCTGAGACTGTTGGGGTCACCGCGCTTGCGTTCGCGGCTCCCTTGGCGCCCTTGGAGACAAGCTTGACGGCGGTGAATGGGTCGGGGTTGGTTCGATCCCATGCGAAGATCTGACTTGCCGCGGTCAATGGGGTGCCCGTTGGTTCCGCCCATTCAGGGACTGCATCATTGGAGAGGGCGTCCGAGCTGAAGATCACGAACCTGCCGTCACCAGACAAGGCCGGCCCACGTTGCCCGCGGTACTGCGTGGCGTTGGTTGCTGATTCGGCTGGCAACCCGGCTACCTGCGTCGTGTGGCCAGGCTCGCCTGTCACAATCGACAAGTCGACAACGTTGATCGCGCTTGGACGATGCAGCGGATCGTCGTGACCTGACAATGATCGGAAGGGTCGTGCGTATGCCACGACCGAGCCGCTGCTCGAGACCGCTGGCTGCTGCGTCGGGTCGACATCGCCCCGCGCTCGTCCTTGGCCGTCGCTTGTGGAGTCG
>JAYTWP010000322.1:0-6501 GCA_043743395.1 Actinomycetota bacterium
GAAATCGCAGCAGTCAACGTGGTCTTACCATGATCAATATGACCCATCGTACCAATATTCACATGCGGCTTCGTACGCTCAAACTTTGCCTTGCTCATGTCATTTCTCCGTGTTGGATGTCAGTGGGTTGTCAAAGAACCTGAGGAGTGGCGTCACGAGACGACGCCGCTGCAGAACACATAATGCTAGAGGGCAATGCGGTGGCCCGACAACCCCCAACACGCACCTCAGTGCAACATTGTTGGTCGAGGGCTGCTATTCCCCGCGAACGCGTTTGATGATCTCGGTGGCGATCGAGGTTGGGACCTCTTGGTAACTGTCGAACTGCATGGTGTAGGTGGCGCGGCCTTGGGTCCGGGACCGAAGATCAGTGCTGTAACCGAACATCTCCGACAGCGGAATCTGGGCCCGGACGACTTGGGTGTTACCGCGCGCTTCCATTCCTTCGATCCGGCCTCGACGGCTGCTGAGGTCACCCATGACGTCGCCCATGTATTCGTCGGGAGTCACGACTTCAACGCCCATGATCGGTTCGAGCAAAACGGGCTTGGCCATCTCGGCTGCCTTCTTGAACGCCATTTGGCCAGCAATCTTGAATGCCATTTCGCTGGAGTCCACATCGTGGTAGGCGCCATCGACGAGGCTCGCCATAATGTTCACGGTCGGGTAGCCGGCGAGCACACCGTTGTCGAGTGCGCTCTGGATGCCTTGGTTCACCGGCTGAATGTACTCACGGGGCACTCGGCCGCCAGTGATCTTGTCGACGAACTTGTAGCCACCCTCAGGATTGGGCTCGAGGGTGATCTTCACGACTGCGAACTGACCGGATCCGCCGGACTGTTTGATGTGCCGATACTCGACTGACTCGACCTTCTTGGTGATCGTCTCGCGGTATGCCACCTGTGGCTTGCCGACAGTGGCGTCGACGCCGAACTCACGCTGCATACGATCGACGAGAATCTCGAGGTGAAGCTCACCCATGCCGCTGATGACGGTCTGGTTTGTTTCTTCGTCGGTGCGCACCCGGAACGTGGGGTCCTCGTCAGACAGGCTCTTGAGCGCCTTTCCGAGCTTGTCCTGGTCGACCTTTGTCTTCGGCTCGATCGCAACGTGGATCACCGGCTCGGGGAAGATCATCCGTTCGAGAATGATCGGATGAGCACGATCGCAGAGAGTGTCGCCGGTCGTGGTGTCCTTAAATCCGAGACCCGCCACGATGTCGCCAGCCATCGCAATGTCGAGGTCCTCGCGTTGGTTTGCATGCATCAGCAAGATGCGGCCAAGACGCTCGCGCTTTTCCTTGGTGCTGTTGAAGACTTCGTCGCCTTTGTTGATCTTGCCGGAGTACACACGGAAGTAGGTGAGCTTGCCGAACGGATCGGCCACGATCTTGAAGGCAAGGGCTGCAAACGGTCCGTCTTCGTCGGCCTTGCGCTCGATCGGGTTGTCATGGAAGTCCACCCCTTGGGCAGGGCGAATATCGAGCGGGCTCGGCAGGTAGTCGACCACTGCATCGAGCATGGGCTGCACGCCCTTGTTCTTGAAGGCCGAGCCGCACAAGATCGGAACGAAGTCGAACGCCAACGTACCTTTACGGATTGCCCGCTTGATCTCATCGATCGTGAGGTCCTCGCCGCCCAGGTACTTCTCCATCAGGTCGTCGTCGCTGGTGGCGATCGTCTCGAGCAGTTCCTCGCGGTACTTGTCGGCAATCTCAACCATGTTGGCGGGAATATCGACTTCGTCCCACTTTGCGCCGAGCTCTTCGTCGTGCCAGATGAGCGCCTTCATCTTGACCAGATCAACGAGACCGACGAATGGAGTATTGACCTCGATCCCACCGGCGCCGATTGGCAGATGCAACACTGCCGGCGTGGCCTCGAGGCGATCCTTGACCATCTGTACCGTGCGATAGAAGTCGGCGCCGATGCGGTCCATCTTGTTGATGAAGCATATGCGCGGCACGTTGTATTTGTTGGCCTGACGCCACACTGTCTCGGTTTGCGGCTCAACGCCTGCGACCGAGTCGAATACGGTGACGGCGCCGTCGAGTACTCGGAGCGAACGCTCGACTTCGATCGTGAAGTCGACGTGACCGGGGGTGTCGATGATGTTGATGCGATGGTTGTCCCAGATGCACGTCGTGGCAGCCGAGGTGATGGTGATGCCTCGCTCCTGCTCTTGCGCCATATGGTCCATCGTTGCGGCCCCGTCGTGGACCTCACCGATCTTGTAGCTCTTGCCGGTGTAATACAGGATGCGCTCGGTGGTCGTGGTCTTACCCGCGTCGATATGAGCCATGATGCCGATGTTGCGGGTGCGCTCAAGGGGAAATTCGCGCTTTGCCATCTCTGTACTTCTTCCGTTTGCGTCGTGCGAGATCAAGGGGTGCAGCAACCGAAGCCGGTCGCAGGCACAAGAAACAATGCTAACGGCGCAGTTTGCTGATTGACACCGATGCCGTCGCGGAACGCGCGCGACCGACGTCGACCACTGAGACCAGACGTTCGGAAAAGCACGACACCCGCCCAAGTCGGGCGGGTGTCGTGCTTACAGAATGTGAACGATCAGAATCGGTAGTGAGCAAACGCCTTGTTGCTCTCGGCCATTTTCTGCATGTCGTCTCGGCGCTTCACGGCTGCGCCGAGACCGTTTGCTGCATCCATGATTTCGCCGGCGAGGCACTCGGCCATGGTCTTTTCGCGACGTTTGCGGCTGAAGTCGACCAACCAACGGATGGACAACGTACCGGCCCGACGTGGACGGACCTCGACGGGTACTTGGTACGTGGCACCGCCGACTCGGCGACTCTTCACTTCCAATGGCGGCTTGAGGTTCTCGATCGCACGCTTGAGCGTCGCGATGGGCTCGGCACCGGTCTTTTCTTCGACGAGCTTGAGCGCGTCGTACACGATCTTTTCGGCAAGGCTGCGCTTGCCGTGCAGCATGACCTTGTTGGTGATCTGCGAAACGAGCAGCGAACGATAGATGGGGTCCGGCGTGATATCACGACGCTCGGCAGGTCCTTTACGTGGCATGGCGGTTCGTTCCTATTACTTCGGGGTCTTAGCGCCGTAGCGGCTGCGGCTCTGCTTGCGGTTCTTCACGCCGGCTGCGTCGAGCGCGCCGCGGATGACTTTGTAGCGCACACCGGGAAGGTCGCGAACACGACCACCGCGGACCAACACGATGCTGTGCTCTTGAAGGTTGTGGCCTTCGCCTGGGATGTAGGCAGTGATCTCGACACCGCTCGTGAGGCGGACGCGTGCAACTTTGCGCAACGCAGAGTTGGGCTTCTTCGGCGTGTTGGTATAGACACGAGTACACACACCGCGACGCTGCGGTGAGCCTTTGAGCGCCGGCGTCTTGGTCTTGGTGAATTTGCTGCTACGCCCTTGGCGGACCAGCTGCTGAATTGTGGGCACGCGTGAACCTTTCGCGTTCTAAAAAGAAACCTCTGCACGCATCGGTGAACCGTTGCGTAGGACCCTGCAATGTTAGAGGCACGTACTCGGCGCGGCAACCCGCGCGTCCCTAACTTCGCGCTGGCCAAGGTAAATGCCAGTCTTGGGCAAATGCCAATTTGTGGGGTCACGTACGATCACCGAAAGGATCGCGGCGAGACACTGCGATGCTACGTTGCTCGGTATGTCCGCGAATCTTTTCAATCTCACTGGTCGTAAGGCGCTCGTCACCGGTGGCGGCCGTGGTCTGGGCCGCGCGATCGCTGTTGGTCTTGCGCAGTTCGGCGCAGACGTGGCCGTCACCAGCCGCACGGTTTCCGAACTCGAAGAAACCGCAGCAACTGTTCGCGCGACGGGCCGCGAATGTCTGGTCATACCCGGCGACGCTTCGTTCAAGCCGGAGATCGATCGCGTTGTCCACACCGTTGCTGAACACTTCGGCCGTATCGACATTCTGGTGAACAATGCCGGGGTCGATGCTGCACATCCCGCCATCGACTACCCCGAGCGCGATTTCGACTTCGTGCTCGACGTGAACCTCAAAGGATATTTCTACTTCGCCCAGGCTGTGGCCAAGGTAATGATCTCCCACGGCGGCGGAAGCATCGTTTGTAATTCCTCGATTTGCGGTGATGTCGCGGTCAAAAATATCTCCGCGTACAACATCTCCAAGGGCGGCGTGAATATGCTCACACGCTCATTGGCGCTGGAGTGGGCCGAGTATGGCATCCGCGTCAACGCCTTCTCCCCTGCCTACATGGAGGCGTTCATGCCAGGAGCCGCTACCGAGCACGACGAGAAGAAGGAGCAAGCGATTCGCGAACTCACACCGCTCGCACGTCGTGGCCGGGCCGACGAACTCGTCGGCCCGGTCGTGTTCCTCGCATCGGACGCATCGTCGTATGTCACTGGCGAAGTGCTCATGGTCGATGGCGGCTGGACCATCCGGTAGTTGAGGGTCCGTCGCCCGGAAGTAGTTCTGTAACGCAAAAGGGCGCAGACACCCGAATGAGTACCTGCGCCCTGTGCGTTCATTCTGCGGTCATCACCGCTTTGAGGCTCAGCCTTCAGCGATTTCACCGTCACCGGAATACGTGCCGTGGAGGTTGCCCAACCACGCCGCCGGATCTTCGGTGTCGCTGCTGTAGTACGCCATTGGCTTGTAGTCCGGCGCAGACACATCGAAGTCGCGATAACGCTCCATGCCCGTACCTGCTGGGATCAACTTGCCGATGATGATGTTTTCCTTCAGACCAAGAAGGCTGTCACTGCGACCATCGATGGCCGCCTCAGTGAGCACGCGTGTGGTTTCCTGGAACGAGGCTGCAGAAAGCCACGACTCTGTCGCCAACGATGCCTTGGTGATGCCCATCAACTCGGGGCGACCCTCGGCTGGACGCTTGCCCTCTTCGACCATGCGCTTGTTGGTGTCACGGAACACTTTGGCATCGGCACGCTCTCCGGGAAGGAAACCGGTTTCGCCAGGCTCCTGCACGCCGATCCGGCGCGTCATCTGCCGCACGATCAACTCGATGTGCTTGTCCGAAATGCTCACGCCCTGATCGCGATAGACCTTCTGGACCTCTTCGACGAGGTACAGCTGGGTCTCGCGAATGCCCTTGATCTCCATCAGTTCCTTCGGATCGAAGGGACCGTCGGTGATCGGGTCGCCGGCCTTGACGTCCTGGCCATCGACCACGATCGGGCGGCTGCCCGTCGGGAGGATGATCTGGTGCTCTTCGCCCTGATCGTCAATGACAGTGACCGGAATGCCCTTGCCCTCGTCGTCACCGATGTGCAGCACACCGGTGGCGCGAGCCAAGCGAGCCGAACCACGCGGGGTTCGCGACTCGAACAACTCGACCACGCGAGGCAGACCGCCGGCGATGTCCTTACCCGCCACACCACCCGTGTGGAAGGTACGCATCGTCAGCTGAGTACCAGGCTCGCCGATGGACTGTGCGGCGATGACGCCAACAGCCTCGCCGAGCTCGATGCTCTTGCCCGTGGCCAGCGAGCGGCCGTAGCAGAGTGCGCAAATACCCAACTCTGCGTCGCAGGTGACAACCGAACGAACACGCACGCGGTTGATCTTGGGATCGTCGCGCAAGGCGGCCATCTCGATGTCGCCCACCATCATGTTGCGCGGGTACACCGTGCCATCGGACAGGGTGACGTCGGCTGACAGCGCACGGCCGAACAGCTTGGTCTCCAGGTGACTGCGGTGGTTGACCGTGTCGGCCTCCACATTCTCGATCCAGAGACCGAGGTTGCTGCCGCAGTCGGGCTCGCGAATGATGAGCTCCTGTGCCACGTCGACGAGGCGACGAGTCAGGTAAACCGAGTCGGCGGTACGCAGCGCCGTGTCCACGAGGCCCTTACGGGCTCCCGGAGTGGCGATGAAGTATTCGAGCGTCTCGAGACCCTCGCGGAAGTTCTTCTTGATCGGGCGAGGAATCATGTCACCACGTGGGTTGGCCACGAGGCCACGCATGCCGGCGATCTGACGCATCTGGGTCATGTTGCCACGAGCACCCGAGCCGACCATCATGTCGATCGGGTTGAACTTGGCAGCCTTGAACTCGGCTTCCATGGCCTTTTGGACTTCCGCGGTGGCATCGGTCCAGATACGTACTTCCTGCTGGCGGCGCTCGCCGTCGGTGATGATGCCGCGGCGGAACTGATTCTCGACCTTGTCGGCCTGCTCTTCGAACTTATCGAGGATGGCACGCTTGTTCTTCGGGGTCTTCACGTCGTCGATCGACACCGTGATACCACTCTGCGATGCGTAGCGGTAGCAGACAGCCTTGATCGCGTCGAGCGCAACGGCGACTTCGGACTTCAGGTAGAAGTCAGAGAGCCGCTCCACGATGACACCCATCTCCTTCTTCTTGATGAGGAAGTCGATGTGGCCGAACCGGGCGGGATAATCCTCGGGAAGGGTCTCCTCGAACAGCAGACGGCCAGCCGTGGTGGAGAACGTGTCCGCCGGCTGCGTTTCCGATGCCGGACGGCGCAGCGTGATCGGCGCGTGCAG
>JAYTWP010000323.1:0-11385 GCA_043743395.1 Actinomycetota bacterium
GACGGGAGACATCGCTGAGAGACTATGCGCTCGGTGGCGCACAGGTCTGCACGTACATGAGCTCAGCTGGTCTTGCCGAGGGGAAATGCATCGGAGCCGATGTGGACTCCCCGCTGCAGCGCCCCCCGAGACTCAAGAATTTCTCGGGTGGTCTTGAGTACCGCTCGGCTCGGCGCGCCTGGTGTGGGGCGGCGACGCTGTACCCAGCCGATGACACGACGGGGGAGTTCGGGCACCAGGACACGTTTGAAGTCGCCCTTCACCCAATCGGGTACCGCCGTTGATGGGACGATGGCCGGACCAAACCCTTCCATTGCGAGCGAGGTGAGCAGTCGGACGCCGTCGATCTCGGCCTGGGCGCGCAGCGTGGCACCACACGCCGCAGCGGCTTTGTCGAGAATTCGGCGCATGGCGGTGCCCTTGGGTGGGATGAGCAAACCCTCACTGGCAACGCGCAGTAACGAGAGTTCGTCCTCGTTGGCCCACGGGTGGCTGCTGTGCACGATCACGATCAAGTCTTCGGCGAACAGCGGCTCGACCGTGAGCTCTGGGTCATCCACGGGCAGGTGCACGATCGCAGCATCAAGGTGACCGGCGACGAGCCGTGGGAGCAGCGTCGTCGTGCTGCCCTCGAACACCGTGACATGTACGAGTGGATGCTCGCCGGCGAGTGCTGGCAGGAGCTGAGGCATCAACCACCTCGCTGTCGTCCCGATGACACCGATTCGCGCCTCGCCGCTGACCGAATCGCCTCGACTTGCCATGTCGGCAGCGATGTCGTCCATCTCGCGCAGAATTCTCCGCGCGCGCTCCACGACTTGACCGCCGTCGTCGGTGAGTCCACCGCGGTGGCGATCGACGAGGAGCACTCCGAGCTCTCTTTCGAGGCGCGAGATATGGCCGGATACGTTTGATTGCACGGTGTAGAGCGCTCTTGCGGCCGAGGAGAACGACCCGTGATCGGCTATCGCTACGAGCGCTGAGAGCTGCCGGAGGTCCATCTCCAAAAACGATAGCGGCTATCTTCAACTTCACCTTGCAAGATCACGCATTCACGTGCATAATTTCACATGTCATCGAGGTGGCTTGTTCCCCCAACAAGTCGCCTGACAAGAACCCACCAGAGCGCTTCCCCCAAGCGTTCGGGTTCGGAGGTTGAGAGGTCCCGCTTCCCCCAAGCGGGACCTTTCCCGTTTTCGCCTACGCTGTGCCAATGAATGCTGTATCAATGAGTGCGAGGCCCAATGAGTGCTAAATCAACGGGTACTCAGCCAAAGAGCAAGGTCCAGCGAACCCAGGCATCGGTGATCACCGAACAACGTGGTGCGGCCTTTTTCGATCTCGACCGCACGCTGCTCGCCGGTGCCTCTGGTGAGGTGTTCAGCCGCGCGATGAGGACAGCGGGTCTGCTTTCTCGCAATATCCCGGGTGAGAAGTGGTTGTTCAACCTGTTCAACACGATCGGCGAGACGCTGCCGAGCATGGCCCTCGCGCGCCAGGCCGTCACCATGGCCAAAGGCAGGTCGCGCCAGTCCGTGCAAGACATGGCCGACTCCGTTGCGGCCGAGTTGGCGGGAATGGTCCAACCTTTCGCTGGGGCGCTGTTCGCTGAGCACCGCGCCGCCGGCCGACCGATTGTTCTGGCTACGACAACCCCCTACGACCTGGTCAAGCCATTCGCTGACCTGCTCGGGCTCGACGGTGTCGTCGCCACCAGGTATGGGGTCAACGCTGACGGCACGTACGACGGCACGCTGTCGGGGCCGTTCGTGTGGAGTGCAGGCAAATTGGCCGCAGTCAGCAAGTGGGCCCACGAGCACGGCATCGATATGGCCGAGAGCTACGCCTACAGCGACAGCGTGTATGACACGCCGCTTCTGGCCGCAGTCGGAAATCCCATCGTGGTCAACCCGGATCCGCGTATGGTGTTGATGGCCGCTGCACGACGGTGGCCAGTGATTCATCTCGACGTTCCACCAGGAGTCACAAAGGTGCCGGTATTGGGTCTCGAACTACAGAAGTTGGCACTGGCCTTCACCCACCCGCTGATGTTTCCCTACGCCCGGTTCGAGATCAGCGGCGTCGAGAACATTCCCGCTAGCGGACCGGCGATCCTCTGCGGCAACCATCGCAGCTATTTCGACGTTGCAGCGATGGCCCTGGCGATTGCCAAGACTGGCCGCACGGTGCGCTTCCTGGGCAAAAAGGAGGTCTTCGACGCCCCGATCATCGGTCAGATTGCTTCCGCGATGGGCGGCATTCGGGTCGAGCGCGGTACTGGTAGCGACGAACCGTTGAAAGCAGCAGCCGATGCACTCGAGGCCGGCGACGTCGTTGCGATCATGCCCGAGGGCACGATCCCACGCGGCATTGCATTCTTCGAGCCGGTGCTCAAAGGTCGATGGGGTGCTGCCCGATTAGCTGCGTTGACGAAAGCGCCAGTCATTCCCGTCGGCCTCTGGGGCACGGAGAAGGTCTGGCCCCGCAATGCGCGTCTGCCCAACATCTTCAACGTCGTCGATCCACCGCTGGTCAGCGTGAGCGTTGGCCCTGCGGTGAGCATGAACTACCGCAGTGCCGATGTGGACACCAAGAGGTTGATGAAAGCCATCTCAGCGCTGCTCCCTCCCGAGGGTCGTGTCAGGCGCACTCCGACCGACGAAGAGCTGGCCGCAACGCTTCCCGCTGGTTATTCGGGAGATCCGCGCGCCGAATACAAGCGCCGCCCAGGAACGGACTGACTGCATGACCACGTCACGGATAATTTCGTTGTTGCATGGCCCCAACCTCAACCTTCTCGGCGAGCGGGAACCACACGTGTACGGCACCGCACGGCTCGAGGATTACGTGGCCGCTGCCAGTGCCGCTGCTGAACCGTTGGGGTTCTCGATCCAGGCGTTCCAGACCAATCACGAAGGCGAACTTGTCGACGCAATCCATGCCGCCCGCGCCACGAGCGCCGCAATCATCATCAATCCCGGCGCCTTCACCCACTATGCATGGAGCCTGCACGACGCGCTTGCAGCGTTCACCGGTCCAGTGATCGAAGTGCATATCTCCAATCCCAATGCCCGTGAGCAATGGCGTCACACAAGTGTTGTTTCGCCGGTGGCGACCGGCACGATCGTTGGGCTGGGAATGCACGGATACGAGTTGGCTGTGCAGGCCGTTGCCCGAACGCTTCAGTCGTGAAGACAAACGCGTTGGCGGCGCTCGACTACGCGTCTCGGGCTCCAAGGCTTCAACGCGAAATGACCGCAGCCCAGGTCGATGCGTTGTTCGTGACGAGCCTCACGAATATCCGTTGGCTCACGGGGTTCACGGGGTCGAGCGCGTGGCTGCTAGCAACGCCAGACGAACTGATCCTCATCACTGATGGTCGCTACGGCGACCAAGCCACCGAGCAACTTTGGGCGTGCGGCGTTTCCGCAACGGTCTTGGTTGGCCAAACCAAAGTCGCGCAGGTCGAGCACCTGTGTCGTGGCGCCGCCAGCAGCGGCCGGCTCGGATTCGAGGCTGCGCATATCAGCTTCGCGGATCATGCATCGCTGTCGTCGCGTGTCGACAACGATTGGGTTCCGACCGACGGTGTGATCGAAAAGCTGAGGCGCACCAAGGACAGCGGCGAACTCGCGCGCATGGGCCGCGCCGCAGCTATTGCCGATCAGGCGCTCATGCACACCCTGTCGGTGTTGAACACCGAACCCACCGAGGTCGTCATGCGCGACGCGCTCGATGCCGCCATGCGGCGCCTCGGTGCTGAAGCACCCAGTTTCGACACGATCATCGCGGCGGGGGCAAATGCAGCCATGCCGCACCATCGTCCGGATGACACCCGCATTGTCGAAGGCATGACCGTCGTGATCGACTTCGGAGCGCTTTTCGACGGCTATCACAGCGACATGACGCGGACGTTCACCATCGGCGATCCGACGCCGATGCAGGCCGAGGTGTACAACACCGTTCTGCAAGCCCAAGTGGCCGGAGTCGCCGCCGTTCGGCAAGGTGCCGGAGGCAGGTCGCTTGACAACCTGTGCCGTTCACACATCGCCTCAGCTGGTTGGGGCGATTGGTTCACCCACGGCACCGGACACGGCGTTGGCCTCCAAATCCATGAATCACCGTGGCTGACGCAGAGTTTTGACGACACTCTTCAGGTCGCCGACGTGGTGACTGTCGAACCTGGCGTCTATCGTAGAGACTTCGGCGGCGTCCGTATTGAAGACATGGTGGTAGTTACCACTAACGGATGCGAGCCGCTCACCCTGACGCCCAAGGATTCACCATGCCTGCAATTACCACCAATGAACTGAAGAACGGCATCACGCTCGAACTCGATAACGGACTGTTCCAGGTCGTCGAGTTCCAACATGTCAAGCCAGGTAAGGGCGGTGCGTTCGTACGGACGAAGATCCGCAACCTTCGCAACGGCGCTGTCATCGAGAAGACCTTCAACGCCGGCATCCGCGTGGAACAGGCCATCATCGACAGAAACGACATGCAGTTCCTCTACCGCGATGGTGACGACTACGTGTTCATGGACACCGCCACGTATGACCAGATGACCGTGCCACCAAAGGCGCTCGGCGATGCAGCCGACTACATGGTGGAAGCAATGATGGCGACGATTGCCGTCTATCAGGGTGAGATCGTCAGCGTCGAGATCGCCGCCTCGGTGGAGCTCGCGATTGCTGACACCGACCCTGGGGTGCAGGGTGACCGTGTCAGCGGCGCTCGCAAGCCCGCAACGCTCGAGACCGGCAAGGTCATCCAGGTGCCGCTGTTCATCAACCCGGGCGATCGCGTCAAGGTCGATACGCGCACCGGCGAATACATGACGCGGGTCTGAGCAGCATGGCACGCCGGGCCAGATCGGTCGGCGACGAAGACGAACGCTCTGACGCCCGCGAGCGGGCGCTCATCTTGCTCTACGAGGCAGAGTCCAAGTCCATGGCGCCTACCGATGTCGCTGACGCGCAAGTGTTGCCTCCTGACGAACTCACCCGGCTGCTCGTCGCCGGTGTAGAAGCCAACGGACGCGACATCGACGATCTCATTGCTGCGCACTCGAAGGGCTGGACTCTCCAACGGATGCCGACGATCGATCGCAACGTCCTGCGGATCGGGATCTTCGAGTTGATGGGCCGTCCGGAGGTTCCTGTGGCGGTGGTCATCGACGAGGCCGTCGAACTCGCCAAGCGATTCTCGACCGACGACTCTGGGCGCTTCGTCAACGGCGTGTTGTCCGCCATTGCACACAAGGTGCGCGCGGAGTAACTGAACTCTCGACGAGTATGGTTTCGGCGATGGTATCGACCGACCACGAGGATCACGTCGCCGTCGAAACGTGCCTGGATCCGGTTGCGCAGCCAGCGCTCTCAAGCCGTGAGTGGCGATCAACGGTTTGGGTGATCTGTGCTGCGGTGGGGTTGATGGCGTTCATGGTGCGCGTCGTCGGTGGCTTCTGGCCAGACCAGTTCAAGGTGTTCTTTCCCGACTCGTTTTCGTTCATGAACGCTGCCAAGCTGACTCCGTTTTCGCCGTCGTTCTATGCCGCGCAACGTCCGATCGCCTTCCCAATGTTGCTGTTCGTACTCGGGCGAAGCAGTGCACTGACGATCGTGGTGCAGACCTTCTTGTACGGGCTGGCGTTCGTCTTCGCGGTCCGCTGTTCGTGGGGCCTTCTGCGACATCCGCCATCGCGTGTGCTCGGAGCGTTCTTGATTGTGCGGATCGGCCTCGAGCCGCGATTCGCTTTGTGGAACTCGCACATCCTTAGCGAATCGATCGGGATGACACTCGCGCTCACGTCTGTCGTTCTGTGGTGGCGGTTTTCGGCCGGACCGACGATTCCACGACTTCGCTGGGCGAGCCTGGCCACCATCGGTTGGCTCACTGCACGTGACTCGAACGTGCCTCCCTGGCTCGCTGTGGGCGTACCTGCCCTGTTGGTTGCATCGTTTTGGTGGAAGCGCGCCGACCCAAACGTGCGTCGGGCAATGCGACGCTGGGCTGTTGTCACGCTCGTCGTGGGTCTCGGTGTCGCCGCCACTCAGGCGGCCAATGGCCGCAACCGCTATGCAACGTTGAACAACGTCGGCGAGCGGGTACTGCCCGACTCACAACTGACGAGTTGGTTCGTTGGTCACGGCATGCCAATGAGCGATGCGTTGGCCGAGCGCGCCGGCAAGAGCAGTTTCGACGACAACTGGAAGATGCTCAACAGCGCCGATCTCGTCGAGTTTCGAGCGTGGGCTCGCAACTCGGGACAACGTGAGATGCTGCTGTCATATGTGCGCTTCGCTCCACATTGGGTGCGCGCCATCGGCAATGATCTCGGAGTGTTGTTGCAGTCCGATCAACGTTCGTACGACGCGTTCAAAGTCGCCCAACGTCTGCCTCGTGCGCCTTCGGGCCAAGTTGGCGGCCCGACAACTCGGAGCGGCCTCGTGGCGTGGACAGTGATTGCCATCGTGGGTGTTGCGCTCGCGGCGCGACGCCGCGGTGTTGAGTCGGTTGCGCTCGCGCTGTTGCTGATCTCTTCGTTCGTCGACTTGTACATGGCCTACGTCGGTGATTCCGTCGAGGTGCAACGGCACATGGTCGGGCCGCTCTCACGGATGGCAGTGATCATGGTGCTCTGCCTCTGCGTCGGCTTTGATTCGCTGCTCGCCGAAATCAGAAGGCACCGAACGGTGATCAGATGAGGGCAACTCGCCGGTTGTACCAACTCGTCCTGTTCGCGACGGTGTTCGTTGTCGGGGCGATGGTGGTGGCGGCGTTCTTCGACAACGAGGTTCGGTCGCGCAGTTGGGATCCCCAACAGATGCGCGACTACGTCGAGCGCGCCATGCGGTTCGGTGGAACCTTTTACGAGAACGGACTACTCAACAAAGGACCGCTCGAGCCGACTGTGTACCGACTCGCGGCGGCACTCACGTCATGGGATGGATTTTGGTACGCCATCTCGTTCTTCATACTGATCGTGAGCGGTCTCATCGCGTGGGCAGCGAGCCGTACCGTGCGGGCGGTGGGAGGTCATCGGTATCTCGGTGTCGCCGTCGGTGTTGGAGTATTTCATCACTTCACATTGGGCAAGGCCGACTACGCGGGTGTCCTGTACAGCAGGAACATGATCGTCGGATTGCTCGCCGCTGCATGGATCATCGCGCTTTCCCAACGGTCATGGACTCCGCAACGCGCGCGCTGGGCGGCGTTGGCCATCGGCGTCCTGCTGGGCTTGGCGACGCAGACGCTCTTGGTGTGCGCGATCGCAGCAGTGGGCGTTGCGTGGTTGGCGTGGTCGCAAATCGACACGATCGATGACGACGCGACCTATCGGCGCTGCCGACGCACACTGGTCGTCACTCCCATCGCTGTCACGCTCGCCGCGCCGCTCTACTACATGCTTCGCGGACGACTTGATGAGTTCTGGAGCGGCTGGTGGACGTATGCGCTCTACCAGAACAGTGGCACCGGCCGCAGCCTCGCGAATCAACTCACGTACGGACGCGAGGTCATCTTGCGCTATTACCGATCGTGGCCTATTTCACTGATCATCGTCGTCAGTTTTGCGGTGGTCACGGCGGGGCTGTGGCGCATCCTCGACCGTCGCGAACGGGCCATTCATGTCGGACTGTGGATCTGGTTCACCGGTGCCTGGACCGAATTGGTGTTGGGTCAACGGTACTCGTCGCACTACTTCGCGGTCTTGGCGGTTCCCACTGCGCTGATGGCTGCCACTGTGGTGGGTCACGTCTATCGCCTCATTCACCAGCAACGCGGCGAATTCAGATCAGCGGTTGCGTGGCCGCTGATCGCGAGCCTGCTTGCGATAGCGGCGTCGGGTGGACCCCATCTCAGTCTGGGTCTGAAGGCGGCGAGCAATTTCACGAGCGTGCATCAGGCTGCTACTGGCCGAGCGGCGAATCAGCCCGGCGCGGAGCGCACGGTAGGCGCAACGCTCGATCTCGTCTCCAAGGCCGATGACCCCTTGCTCGCTTGGACCGAGTTCCCGTGGACGTACCTCAACAATCGGCGGGTGTCGGCCACGCGTTTTATTTGGAAAAGCTTCATGCTCGGACAGATCTACTTCGGCCGTTCTGGCCCTCAGTACGTGCTGCCAAAGACGTGGCAGTGGTTCGCAGAAGATATGCGCGAGGCCAATCCCGCTGCATTCTTGGAGGAAACGGCGCTGCGGCTCACACCCGGAAACCCATTCGCCGACTACGTCGACGCGAACTTCACCAAGGTCTACGCCGGCACCGAGTTCAATATCTACCTCCGCAATGATCAGGCCAAAGCGGTCGTGAACGGTGACCGAGGATCCCCGCTGACTCCCGTCGCAGCGTTCGGTTCGGCGACGAAGTGGGCGATAGACGCCAACAGTGCAGAGCTGGTGCTGGACAGCTCTACGTCCATGGACGATGTGTTGCAGCTCAGCACGGGGCTCTGCACCCGTATCTCGGGTACGTACACCCCCGCGCCCGGCGCCGGTGGCTCGTTCCTGTCCTTCAAGTTCGATGCTGCGAAACCAACCGAGGATCACATGCGACTCAACGTCGTTGATTCGCACGTCATGTCCGGTAACGACACGACAGTGTTCGACTCAGTGATCCTGGGCGCCGCCGGCGTGGACGAGTCGCAGCTGGATGTGCCCGACCTCGCACCGCATTCCTTTGCGGTCGTGGTCGGCAAGAGTTCGGCGGCCTTGGTCGTCGATGGACAGATTCGGGCTGCGGTTCGCTTGACCAACCAAACTCGGCTATCGCTCGAAGTGCGCAACGGAGGCGTCAAGCTTTCCGATCTCCGTGTTGGTCGGCCACCTCCCAACAGTGGGTGTTTGGGATAGCGATCTTCGACTGCTATGTTGTTGAGAGCCGTCAAACGGGTCCCGAGAGGCCCGAACGGAGGAGACAACAGATGCCCAGCCAGGACCAAAATTCAGATCGCAACGCCACGCCCCCGACTGGGGGCGTTTTTCATATCAAGGCAGAGGTGCTCGGCGCGGACGACATTCGCCGTGCCGTCACGCGGATCGCGCACGAGATCGTTGAACGCAACCGAGGACTCGACGACGTCGTGTTGATTGGCTTGCAGCGCGGCGGCGTTTGGATCGCTCAGCAACTTGCTGCCGCGATCGGACGCGTTGAGCCCGACGCGCACGTGCCAGTCGGTGCGATCGACGTCTCGATGTACCGCGACGACATCGGGCTGCGCCCAGTCGTGCCGGGCACAGTGACCGACATTCCCGTCGACATCGGTGGTCGGGTGGTGGTGCTCGTGGATGATGTGCTGTTCACGGGCCGCACCGTGCGAGCAGCGCTCGATGCCATCAGCGAATACGGTCGACCACGGATGGTGCAACTTGCTGTGCTCATCGATCGTGGTCATCGCGAGTTGCCGATTCGGCCTGACTTTGTCGGTAAGAACCTGCCGAGTAGCAGCGACGAAGAGGTGCGTGTCACAACCGATGGCGTGGTCATCGGCCAGCGCGTCCCGGCGGGCGGTGCGCCCCGATGAAGCATCTCCGCTCCATTCATGAACTCGGCACGGAGGGTCTTTATCGACTCCTCGACCTCAGCGATCACATGGCCGAAATCAACCGCCGGCCGGTCCCGAAAGTGCCGGCTCTACGCGGCAAGACCATCGTCAGTTTGTTCTTCGAAGACAGCACGCGCACGCGGCTCAGTTTCGAAACGGCAGCGAAGCGCCTGAGCGCAGAGACCATGACGTTCAGCGTCAGCACCAGCAGCGTGAACAAGGGCGAGAGCCTTCGCGACACCATCGAAACGATCGCCGCGATGGGCGTGGACGCATTTGTGGTGCGCCACAAGAGCAGTGGTGTTCCGTGGCAGATCAGCCGGTGGACCGAGGCCAGTGTGGTGAACGCAGGCGACGGTTGGCACGAGCACCCGACTCAGGCGTTGCTCGACTGCTACACGATTCGCACGGCACTCAATCGTCCGCGTGGTTTCGAGGATCTGCACATCGCGATTGTCGGCGACATCAAGCACAGCAGGGTTGCGCGTAGCGACGTCTGGGCCTTTGCGGCGCTTGGTGCTCGGGTCACGCTCGTGGCACCCAACACATTGCTGCCGCCGTCACTCGAGGGCTGGCCCGTCGACATCGCACACCACATCGACGACGTGATCGATCGAGTCGATGTGCTGTACATGCTGCGAATGCAGCGCGAACGGATGCATGAGGCGTTGGTACCGAGCCTTCGCGAGTACACGTCGTGCTTCGGTCTCACGCCAGATCGCGCCGATCGACTTCAGCAGCACACACTGGTCATGCACCCAGGACCGATGAACCGCGGCGTCGAGATGGCTGTCGATCCATCAGAGTTGCCAGGGTCCGTCATCACGCAACAAGTAACCAACGGGGTGAGCGTCCGCATGGCCGTGCTGTTCGATCTTCTCGGTAGCGGCTCAGCATTGGTAGGGGAGGCGTCATGAACGACGTGTCGGGTTCATCCATCGTCATCAAGGGCGGCACAGTGCTTGATCAGCGCGGTGAACAGCGCGCTGATGTTCGCGTCGAAGGTGGGGTCATCGTCGAGGTCGGTCCCTCGCTGACGGGCGATCGCGTGCTTGATGCTGCCGGTTGCATGGTGAGCCCAGGTTTTGTCGACCTTCATGTGCATCTCCGCGAGCCGGGGCGCGAGGAAGCCGAGACCATTGAGTCCGGGTCCCGCGCGGCTGCGCTCGGTGGCTTCACTGCCGTTGTTGCGATGCCGAACACGGAGCCGCCACACGACAACCTCGCAGTCGTCCAAATGGTTCGCAGACTCGGCGAGCAAGCGGGATTGTGCGAGGTGCTGCCGAGCGGCTGCATCACGATCGGACGCGCAGGCGAAGTTCTCGCGCCGATGGCCGAGCTCGCTGCGGCAGGCGTACACATCTTCACCGACGACGGCACCGGGGTCCAAGATCCCTTGCTGATGCGCCGCGCGCTCGAGTACTCCAAGAGTCTGGGGATCGTGCTTGCTCAACACTGTGAAGTGAGTCGACTCACCGAAGGCGCCGTCATGCACGAGGGTGGCTGCTGCTCTCGACTTGGTGTGCCCGGTTGGCCCTCGGTCGCGGAAGAGTTGATGGTCTTTCGTGATATCGAGCTCTCCAGGCTCACGGGCGCGCCTGTGCACTTCTTGCACCTGTCTACGGCCAAGAGCGTTGAGCTCGTGCGAGCCGCGAAGGCTGAGGGTCTGTGTGTCACAGCCGAAGCGGCGCCGCATCACTTCACCCTCACCGATGAGATGCTCACCGGCTTCGATCCAATCTTCAAGGTCAACCCGCCGCTTCGAGAGCTCACCGATGTGAACGCGGTTCGTCGCGGACTCGCGGACGGCACGATCGACGCGATCGCAACCGATCACGCTCC
>JAYTWP010000324.1:0-2454 GCA_043743395.1 Actinomycetota bacterium
TTTCGGGTGATCCGAAACACCGCCCATTCCTCGATCTCCATGCCGATGAAAAGCGTAGACAACTGCGCCGCGATCACTTGTTCCACTGGCACGAACCGCTGTCCATCGCTGAGCGCCACCAACCGCGGAAACACCGATGGCACCTTGAGCCGCGCGAAACGCCGTTCACCCGTCTCAGGATCGCGCACCATCGCGGCGATGCTGAGCGCGAGGTTGGAAATGTAGGGAAACGGATGTGCTGGGTCGACGGCCAACGGGGTCAGGACCGGAAAGATGCGATGCCGATAGATCTCGAGGACGAATTCCTGATCGAGCGAATCGAGTTCGGCCCACGACAAGATCTCGATACCTTCGTCGCGCAGCATCGGGCGAAGTTCGTTGGCGACGACGTCTTCTTGAATGGCAATCTGCTCACGTACCAAGCCCGCAATCGCGCTCAGCTGCTCACTCGGCGTGAGCCCGTCGGGGCCTGTGGTAACAATGCCGGCTGCCACCTGATCGTGCAGCGCGGCTACGCGCACTTGGAAAAACTCGTCGAGATTCGCCGAAGAGATGGCGATGAACTTGATCCGTTCGAGCAACGGTATGCCGGGTTCGCTAGCAAGGGACAACACCCGACGATTGAAATCGAGCCAGCTGAGTTCACGATTGAGGAGACGTTCATCGACCATCGCGGGCCGACCGGCGCTACTGCTCTTCTTCGTCGGCATACCCGAGTTGCCACTCGATGGAGATACCTTCGCGCTCGGCGTCGCGCACGACGCGCTCACGATTGCGGCGGAATTGAGGATCATCGCGGGGCAGCAAGACCAACCGGGCCAGAACCCGGGCTCGGAATTCGTCGAGCAGGGTGCGATCGCCGTAGTCGAAATCGACCTCCCAATGGGGTGACACGGGGCCGAGATAGACAATCCGGGCATGGGCTCGCGGTTGGGTATTGGTGTCGGTCATGACTCTCCTGGCGGACGAAGCCCTGATTGTACCGGAGATGCTTGGAATCACGAGGGCAATCTGTTTGACTGGTGCCTGAAGCGGGAACCTAGTAGGCCACGTCGAACGTCTGAAGAGAGACAAAGACGAGGTTTGGCTGCCGTTGCCCCTTGGGGCGCGAGCGGGTGGACCACGTCAGCGTGGAACAAACGAAAGGCTCGTTAATGCACGATCACACTTCTGAAGAGACCGCAGCGATCTGGATGGCTGACGGCAATTGCCGCAACTACCCGCCTGCCGCCTTCTTTCCGAGCGACGGCGTTGGCGTCGACCGGGCGCGCAAGATCTGCGCCACCTGCCCAGTGGTCGATACGTGCCTCGAGTACGCGTTACACAATCGCATCGAGCACGGCGTGTGGGGCGGTTGCAGCGAGCGTGAGCGGCGCCGCATTCTCAAGCGCCGCCGTATCGCCCTCGCCGCTGGCTGAGCCAGCGCCTCAACGAGAAACGCCGGAGTCTGGAGAGACTCCGGCGTTCTTTGTTGAAAACTCAAAAATGGAGGCCTCAAAACTGAGGCTGGGTCACCCGTTGTCGGTGTTCGCGGCCTTGTCCGCTGCGTTGGCGCGGTCTATGTCGGCGAGGCGCTTCAGTTTGTCGGCGTCGGACTCGGCGTCGGCTTCTTTGGCACCAGTATCGAGGCCCTTCTTGAACTCTTGCTGGGCCTTACCCAGGTTCTTGGCCAGTTTTGGCAACTGTGAGCCACCGAACAGCACCAAGATCAAAATGACGAGCAAGCCAATCTCGGGTGGATCAAGGAAAGAAAGCATGTCAGTACCTTACCATCAGGTGCTGCGCCATCGGTAGGCATCGCGCGTTGTTTCTTGCGTCGGCGAGCGTGTCGCTCCGACGGGTTAGGCCGTGGCCGTGCGCCGCCCGGACTGGGCTCTCTGGCGGCGAAGCCGACGACGCTCACGCTCGCTGAGGCCGCCCCAGATACCGAATTTTTCACCGTTGACGAGTGCGAACTCGAGGCAATCGAGGCGGACCACACAACCCCGGCAGACTTCCTTTGCCTCTCGTGTGCTCGCGCCGCGCTCGGGAAAAAACAGATCGGGGTCGACGCCCAAACAGTTTGCCTGATCTTGCCAACTGCGGTCATCGTCGTGTGTGTTGGTGAAACTCATAGAGAGTGGCCCCCTGCCCTTCGTAGGCCATGGATGCGAACAACGGTTGCTGACTGCAAGCGTGATCGCACCCCTGTAATTACATAGGTGTCATTGTCCCCTATCACATCACGTTCGCGCAAGAGGGGATTTCATATTTGTGAGATTTCTCGCGCCGACAGCGCGAAGCGCAGACGCGACGATGTTCTCGTTTCTGCTGCCTGCGTGGATGGCAGAAACGAGAACATCGCGGGTTGCACTGAGAGCGCGCGCCGGTAGGTGTGTCCAAGGACAACCAAGCCCGCAGCTGACCTATCGGAATGTGGCCCCCAGACTCTGCGTGAGCGAACAGGCGACACGT
>JAYTWP010000325.1:0-3332 GCA_043743395.1 Actinomycetota bacterium
CCCGTGCCCGCGACATGGATGGCTCGCTTCACTCCGGGATCCCATTCGGCAAAGTGCTCTAAATCGCTCAGGTATTCGAAGGCCCGGTCAGCGGACCACGGTGTTCGAACCGATGTGGTGTAGTGCGGCATATCGTCAGCCTTTCGTACCCAGCGTACTGGCGAAGATCTGCCAGGCGAGCAGAGACTTCGCAACGAAGCTCAACACGATGTAGGTCCGCTCGCCGCGCAGGTAGTTCGCCCACCTGCCATTCGCCCGGTACTGCTTCCACTGCACCACTGCGAAACAGTTGAACTGGAGCATCCCAAAAGGGCCGGATCAACCCAAGGCCACACCGACCCGGTCGAAGGGATACGGGTGTGATAGTCCTGACGGGCTGGTCGGCGGCGGCCACACGGCGATTGCGGGTGCGGCGAGCGGCGCGTACGCGATCGATTCGGGGTCATCCCAGGATCCGCCGCGTTGTTGGAGGCGGAACAGGCGAGCGTAGACCCCATCAGCAGAGAGCAATTGCTGGTGGGTTCCCTGTTCGGCAATCGCACCATCAATCATCACGATGATGCGGTCTGCAGTGCGCACGGTGGAAAGTCTGTGGGCAATAACGAATGTCGTGCGCCCCTCCATGAGGTTGCCGAGCGCCTTGACGACCAGGTCCTCACTCGAGGCATCGAGCGCGCTGGTCGGCTCGTCGAGCACGAGGATCGGCGCGTTACGCAAGATTGCCCGGGCGATCGCGATCCTCTGGCGCTGCCCACCCGACAGATCGGCACCGCGCTCGCCAACGACGGTGTTCATTCCCTCGGGCAGGCGATCGACGAATTCGTCGACCAGTGCAAGCTGCGCGGCGTGAGCAACATCGGCAACACTGGCGCCGGGGCGACCGAGGGCGATGTTGTCCCAGATGGAACTGTTGAACAGCACCGACTCCTGCAGAACGATGCCGACCTGGGACCGCAGGTCGTTGAGCGTCAGGTTGCGGATGTCGATGCCGTCAGCCCGGACGGTGCCATTGGTCGGGTCGAAGAATCGGGGAAGCAGCGCGGCGAGGGTGCTCTTGCCCGCGCCCGTGGGGCCTACCACCGCAACTCGCTCTCCTGAAGCGACTGTGAGGTTGATGCTGCGCAGGACGGCCTCGCGCCCGTAGCTGAATGACACGTTCTCGAACGAAAGTTGGCCCGAGAGCCGCGTCGGTGGCAGCGGTGTGGCTGTGTTGCCAACCTCGGGCACCGTGTTGAGCACCGACTCCACACGCTCGGCGCAGGCAACACCCCTACTCACGTTGAACGTCAACTTGGCCAGCGCCTTGATCGGCGAATACAGCTTGGCAAGGTACGCCAGGAACACGAGGAGCACGCCGAGCGACATCGAGCCGTTCAGCACGCGCTGGACTCCCATGCCAAGAATTGCAACGCGGGCGATGACGGCGGACAGGTCGGTGAGCGGCTCAAGGCGGGCCTGGAGTCGGACCGCAGCGAGATTCGCGTCAAGGCTCTCGGATGACACCCGATCGAACTCGGCGGCGCGGCGATCCTCCAGCGAGAAGGCCTGCACAACAGGCAGCGCGGCGAGCGTCTCGGTGGCAAATGCCGCCAGTCGGCCGTCGAGTTTGCGGGCGCGTCGGGTGGCTGATTTCATGGCGAATGTCGAACGCCAGATGTTGTAGACGAGCGGCAACGACGCAACCAAGACCACGGTCGCGAATACCGGGTCGGTGACGAGCATGATCACTGCCATGCCGATCACCATAAGCACGTTGGGCACTAGGACCGAGAGGGTATTTACAATCATGTCCTGCACCCGGTCGACGTCGCCGGTCACTCGTGCCACGAGGTCGCCCACGGTCTCGCGGCTGTGGAAACCGAGGGACAACCGTTCGAGGTGCTCGAACAAGTCGCTGCGCAAGTCCTTCCCAATCCGTTGTCCGGCCGACTCCATCAGCCGCGTCGACCAGTAGTTGGCCAACGCCGACATTCCCACGAGCAGTACTGCGGCGATGAGCGCGATAGCGAGCGTGGTGCCCCGCGAACCGGCCGAGTGGCGGACCCACGCAAGCACTCCGTCTGACTTTTGCTTCGAGGGATCGCCGACGACGCCATCGACGATCAATGCCAGCGGCCACGGCTCGAACAAACCGAAGGCGATTTGGAGCAGGGCGAGAAAGCTGCCGCCGGCAAGGAGGCGTCGATAGGGCCTCACGAAGCTCGAGAAACGCCGGAACGTCCTGATCATCGTTGGGGCACCATGGACTGGAACGCCTGGAGTACCTCGCGGTCACGAGGCTGAGTGACGAGCGACAGGGCGGCTCCGACTGACGTCCAGATGACGGCGTCGATCTCACGGGGATCGGGTTGGCCAAAGGTGTCAGACGGGCCGACCGCCATCGAATAGAACGTGACGTCCTTTCGCACCCCGCGGCCGTCGCGGTAGCTCGTTGTCATGACCTCGTCGCCGGCCCGACACGACAGCCCGGTCTCTTCCCACACTTCTCTGACCGCGCACTGTCTCAGCGACTCCCCCGGATCGACTTTGCCCTTTGGGAGCGACCAGTCCCGCTGGCGCGGGCGATGCACGAGCGCGACCTCGATGTCGGGTAAACCCGAACGCCAAACCACGCCACCGGCGGCGGCGACACGAAACGTGTTTTCTCGATCGCCGAGGCGGCGACCGCTGTCGATGACCTTCGACAGACGCGGTTTCAACTCGCCGACGGACTCGGCGGTCACGTCGGCAAGGAACGCGTGTGCAGCGTTCGTCAACGTGTGATCCTGCCGCGAGGCTGCGTGGGTCCACTCCAAGAGGGCCGCTGCATCGCGATGACGGCGCAACACGTGCTGCACCGAGGCGGCATCTTCCGCCAATTCTGCGGCAACCGAACCCAGGATCGGGGCGACGAGCTCGGAGGCGTAGCGAAGGTGGCGGGTCGACTTACGCATGCGCTCCAACCGCAAATCGCTCTCGTCGATCCTGGCAGCTCGACGCATCTCCCGCCACGGCTTGAGCACCATGCCAGGCAACACGTCTTGACAGGGTTTCCAGGTGTCTGAGTCGCTCTCCATTCGGAGTGGGATGTTCTGCTCAGCCGCCCGCAAGAGAGCGCTTCGGGCCTGAATGCCCGTGGTGCCGGCGAACAATTCGCGGGCCTCTGCCAACATCGCTGCCCGATCCGTGGCGCTGGCCTCGAACCGTTCATGAACAGCGCCGTGGACCCTGTGCCGATCCAAGAACTCGTCGGCGAGATCGTGCACCGAGTCGCGCTGGCAGACTTGCGACAATCCCTGCCCGAACAACTTGAGACTGCCGCGCACTTCGTCGACCCAAGCGTCGTCGAGCAT
>JAYTWP010000326.1:0-2429 GCA_043743395.1 Actinomycetota bacterium
ACTCGATGTGGAGTTCGCTGCCCCCAATGGCGAATGTAATCATGCCTCATCTGAGGGGGTGAGTGCGATACGACAGAGCAACTTTGCGAAAAACCTGGCACAAACAGGGAAACGGCGTCAAGAAACGTGCGCTGCACCTCTACTTGTCGAGCTTGTCGAGACCGCGTCGGGCGAACACCAGCATGATCGACGACAGCACGGCAATGGCAAGCAGACCACCCCAGGTGTCGTGCCAGGTCACCTGGCCACCAACTCGTTGTCCGTTGGCCGTGTGATTCAAAAAGCCCTGACGTGTCATACGCAAGATATTGGTGACGGGGTTGATGGTGGCCACACTGTGCAGCCAACCGGTCATCACGCTCAGCGGAGCCTGTGCGGTCGAGAGGAACATAGAGGTGAACAAGCCGAGTTGCATGACCGCTGCGCCGCGCATGTCTTTGAAAACGAAGGCGAGTCCCAGGCCCCACCCTGTTGCGATGGTGGCGATGCCGAGCCCGCCGACATACAACACGAGGACGCCGAGGATGCCTCCGGACAGTCGCGCGCCGAGGATGAAGCCGGTGGCCATCACGGCGGTGACAACGATGAGCGTGCGCAACCATGCAGTGAAGAGCGGCCCGAGGGTGAGCGAGTTTCTTGGGGCAGGCGACATGCGTAGCCGGTCGAAAAAGCCGGTTTCGAGATCGCGGATCAAGCTGAAGCCCAGTCCGACCCCGCTGAACGCTGAACCCATCAGCACGCCGAGCGGCATGAACCAGTTGATCGACCGGTCAGTGGGAAAGCCCGGCACGCGGGTGATCGCGAAGAAGGTGCCGCTGAACGCAATGCTCTGGAAGATCGGCATCAGCATGGCGGGGAAGAAGGCCGATGGCAGTCGGGTGATCGATCGCAAGCCGCGTAGCATCAGGCCTTTGGCAGCGCGAACCGACGAGGTGCGCATGGCCGGGGAAGTAGTGAGAACAGCGGCGGTCATACCGCACGCAACCTTCGGCGTAGTGCCAACAACGCAAGTGGTATCGACACGAATCCGATTGCCACAGGGATGAGTAACGCCTTCGCGACGGCCTCGATCGACCAGCCGCGGATGACCAAGTCGCGCATGCCTTCGTAGAGGTGTGACATCGGGTTGAAGTTGGCAATCGAGCGGTACACGCCGCGCATCGTTTCTCTCGGGAAGAACGCCGACGAGAAGAACATGCTGATGAAGAGCAGGGGGAAGATGCCTTGCACGGCTTCCGCCGAACCGGTGCGCAGCGCCATTGCCGCCATGAACCCGCCGATGGCCATGCCGATCAGTCCACCCGCGAAGGCAATGATGACGACGCCGCCGATGCCGGCCCGGACGTTGACGCGGAAGGCGATCATGACCAACGTGAAGAACAACGCCTGCGCTGCGCCGAAGAGTGCGCTGCCGGCAAGCCGACCAACGAGAATGCTGACGCGGCTCGTCGGCGATGCGAGCAATCGATCGAAGAAGCCCGTCTCGATATCGACGGCGAGTGCTGCACCACCATTGACCGAGCCGAAGAGAACTCCTTGCAACACGCTCGCCGCGAGCGACAACGCGAGGAACGAATCGACCTTGGGGAATCCCGGCAGACGGGTGGCCCTGCTGAACGACGACGACCCGAGTGCCGCGAAGAACAACGGAAAGACGAGCGACGGAATCACCAACGCGGGCTGTCGCACGATCGCGAGCACGCTGCGCTTGGACATCGCAATGGTCTGTAACCACACGTGCTGCGTCTCGGTCGAATGCGCGAAATCGCGCTCGCTGGCCACGACTGCGGCGGTCATTGAGCGCCGTCCGTGCTGCTACTTGCCGAAGCACTCTTGGCCGGTTTGCGACGGCGCTTGCCGGTGCCGCCCTCGGCGCCTTGAGCCTGCGGGAGACCCGACGCCGCGGCGGCGCCCTCGAGGCGGTATCCGGTTGCCTCGGCAAACACATCGTCGAGGCTCGGTTCGTTGAGCTCGAGGTGTTGCACGTGAAGTCCCGCGTCGTCGAGTGCGCGGACCACTGCTGGCACAGCCTCGGCGCCAGCTTGCAGACCAACGCCAAGCGAACCATCGGCGGTTGGTCGCATTTCGCCGAACTGGCGCAGCACCTCGCGGGCGCCGTCGAGCTGGCCTGACGGCACCGTGATGACGAGGGTCGGTGCCCCGACTTGCGCCTTGAGCTCGCGCGGCTCGCCCTGGCGCACGATCTTGCCGTGGTCGATGATCGCAATACGGTCGGCGAGCTGGTCGGCTTCTTCGAGATACTGGGTGGTGAGAAGCACGGTTGTGCCCTCTGCGTTGAGGCGGCGGACTTCGTCCCACAATGCCAGGCGACTCATCGGGTCGAGGCCGGTGGTGGGCTCATCGAGGAACAACACCGTTGGCTGGTGGATGAGCGACAACGCAAGGTCGAGGCGGCGGCGCATACCGCC
>JAYTWP010000327.1:0-4585 GCA_043743395.1 Actinomycetota bacterium
AAGTTGAACATCAGCAACGACGACTTCATCCGCACCACCGAGCCCCGCCACTACGCCGGCGTCGCGAAACTGCTGCAGGCGTGTTACGACGCGGGCGACATCGAACTCGACCTCTACAGCGGCAAGTACTGCGTGGCGTGCGAGGAGTACTACACCGATGAAGAACTCGCTGGCGATCTCTGCCCGATCCATAAACGACCGGTCGAATACTTCGAGGAAGAAAATTACTTCTTTCGTTTGTCGCATTTTCAGGACCGACTGCTGCAGTGGTACAGCGAGCATCCGGGCGCGATGAAACCGGACTTCCGGGCGAACGAGGCGCTCGGCCTGATTCGCTCCGGTCTGCGCGACTTCTCTGTCAGCCGCACCAGTCTCACGTGGGGAATTCCGTTGCCGTGGGACCCCAAGCACGTCGCCTACGTGTGGTTCGACGCGCTGACCAACTACCTCTCCGCCATCGGTTACGGCACCGACGACGCTCGCTTCGCCGAGTGGTGGCCCGTCGATTATCACCTCATCGGCAAGGACATCCTCCGACACCATTGCGTGTATTGGCCAGCGATGCTCATGTCAGCAGGTCTCGACCTTCCGAAGGGCTGGGGCATCGGTGGTTGGTTGCTCTCCGGCGGCGAGAAGATGAGCAAGACCTCCGGCAATGTCGTGAATCCTCTCGACCTGGTCGACGACATCGGGGTCGACGGATTTCGCTACTACGTCCTTGCCGAAACCGCCTACGGTCAAGACGGCGACTTCACCTACGAGGGCTTGCTCTCGCGTTACAACAGCGATCTGGCCAACAACCTCGGAAACCTGCTCAGCCGAGTCGCCACCGTGGTGGACAAGAAGTGTGCAGGCGTCGGCCCGGCCCCGGCCGCCGACAGCGATCTCGCTGCCGCCGCTGTGGCGGCTTGGGAAGAGACAGCGGCGTTCTGGGAGAGCCTGCAACCGAGCCGCGCGCTCGAGGCCACGTGGTCGCTGATTCGCGCTACAAACGCCTATCTCGAGAACCATGAACCCTGGAAGTCTGAGCCGGGTCCTGCTGTCGACAAGGTCATGGGCGACGCGCTCGAAGCATTGCGCATCGTGGCTGTCCTCGCCTCGCCGGCCATTCCGCAGACATCCCAAACGGTGTGGGAACGAATCGGGCTGCCCGGCCAGGTCAGCGATCAGCGCGTACCCGCCGCCGCGGCATGGGGTCAATACCCTGGCGGACTCATCGTCACAAAGGGTGAGCCACTGTTCCCTCGCCGCCAGATTCCGGCGTAACCGGGTCGCGTGCCATGGACTGGACCGACAACCACTGCCATCTCCACGACGAACGGATTCCCGGCGGCTCCGCGGCGGCAGTTCGCGCCGCGCGCGAGGTGGGCGTCACGACGATGATCACGGTTGGCTGCGATGCGCCGACATCAAGGGCCGCCATTGCCGTTGCCGAGGCGTTCGACGGCGTGTGGGCGACTGTGGGCCTGCATCCACACGAAGCGATCAACGGCGTCGACACGATCGCCGGGCTGTTCGACCATGCCCGCGTCGTCGCTGTCGGTGAATGCGGGCTCGACTACTTCTACGACCACTCGCCGCGCGACGCCCAGCGCGAGGCATTCGCGCAACAACTGCAACTCGCTCACGAACTGGCGTTGCCCGTAGTGATCCATACACGTGACGCGTGGGCCGACACCTTCGATGTGCTCCGCGCCGAAGGTGTGCCACCGCAGACCATCTTTCACTGCTTCAGCGGCGGTCCCGATGAAGCGCGCATTTGTCTCGACCTTGGTGGGTACCTCAGTTTTTCCGGCATCGTCACGTTCAAGACCGCTGTCGAACTTCAGGCTGCAGCCGTGCTGTGCCCACTCGACCTGATGTTGATCGAGACTGACAGTCCCTATCTCGCCCCGATACCCCACCGCGGCAAGGTCAACCAACCTGCGTTCGTGACTCATGTCGGCACCTGCGTTGCTCGGTTGCGCAACGACACCGATGACCACATTGCCGCAGCCACCACGGCGAACGCGCGGCTTGCGTTCCCCCGTATCGCTCCGTAGCCTCAACGGTGCTGGCGGACTTCGTCAGCGCCATTCGTCCCTGGAGCTGCGCTGAACCTCGACGCAACTGACCGTCGCCGACTTGTGGTCGCCACGATTGCAACGATCACCGTGCTCCCTGCGATCTGGCTGTTCACACGCGGTCCCGATGCAGGGACATCGCGCGTTCGCACCACAGCCGAGGTCGGTGTGCAGTCAGTACAGGGTGCCGGAAAGACACCAACAGGGACTGCCGATGACCCCATGGGGACGAACGGACCGATCTTCATCGACGGTCCGTCCACGCCGCCAAAGCCTGCGGTGATCCAAATCGTCGTTCCGGCGGCAAGCAACGGGGTCTTCGTCGAGGGCGGTGCTTCGTACAGCCGCATGATCGGTGTCGTCGACGATTCGTGTTCTGCGCCAGCGGTGCCACTCGGCGCCACGATCACGGTCACCAACCGCGACAACGGCCACAAGATCGTGTGCGTGAACAACTACCCCGCCCCACTGGCACCAAAGCTCGTCGTTGTGATGTCCACCAAGCTCTACAAAGAACTCGGCGAGCTCGTCGACGCACCCCTGCCCGTGCGGCTCACCTGGTAGCTGCCGACACATGACACTGTCTCGGCGCGACATCAATGAACTCTTGGCGCAGCACGGCCTCGCACCTCGCCGCGAATTCGGGCAGAACTTCGTTGCGGACCCCAACACCGTGCGCCGCATCGCACGACTCGCCAAAGTGGACAGTTCCGATCACGTCGTCGAGATCGGCGCGGGACTCGGATCATTGACAGTTGCGCTCGCCGAGACCGGCGCCGCAGTCACGGCGATCGAGATCGATCATGGGATCGTGCCCGTTCTGCGTTCGGTCGTCGCTGGCCTCGAGCGCGTCACGGTGGTGGAAGCTGATGCCCAAGAGCTCTCGTGGCACGATCTCCTTGCCGGCTCGAACCAATGGGTCCTCGTCGCGAACCTGCCCTACAACGTGGGGACACCGTTGGTCATGGACCTCCTCGACGACGTGCCCGAGATTGCTCGAATGCTCGTGATGGTGCAGCGCGAGGTTGCTGAGCGGATGGTCGCGTCGCCGCGCACGTCGGCCTACGGGGGGCTCACTGTGAAGGTTGCGTATTGGGCGACCGCGCGCATCGTCGGGTACGTGCCTGCCACGGTCTTCGTGCCCCAACCCAAAGTCGAGAGCGCTCTGGTGGAGATCAGTCGCCGCACTGCACCAGCGGTCGCCGGGGTGAATCCGCAGGCCCTGTTCGCGCTCGTCAAAGCCGGATTCGCCCATCGTCGCAAAATGCTGCGAGGTGCGCTCAGCGGTCTCGTCACCGGCGAGCAGTTCGAGCAGGCCGGCATCGCACCGACAGCGCGTGCCGAGGAACTCGATGTCCACGCATGGGGACGCCTTACGCACGTCGTCGAAGCCGCTCGCTGATGATCACCTCAGTCGCCGCCCACGCGAAGCTCACCCTCAGCCTGCGGATCACAGGGTTGCGACCGGATGGGTACCACCTCATCGATGCCGAGATGGTCGAACTCGATCTCGCCGACAAGCTGACGATCGACACGGGCGACACAGGCAACACAGGTGCGGGCACAGGTGCGGGCAAGGGTGCGGTCATGCTGTCGGGGTCCGGACCATTCGTCATCGGCATGCCACTCGACGAAGCGAACCTCGTCGCCAAAGCGTTACGTCTCTGTTCACGACACGCGTCGGTACACATCGACAAGCACATTCCCCACGGCGGCGGTCTCGGCGGCGGCTCAGCAGACGCAGCGGCAATCCTGCACTGGGCCGGCTACACCGACCTCGTCGGTGCGGCTCAACTCGGAGCCGATGTGCCGTTTTGTCTCGTGGGCGGCCGGGCGCGCGTGCAGGGCATCGGTGAGCTCATCACCCCGCTGCCTCTGGTGGCACGTGACTACACGCTGATCATTCCGCCACTGTCGTGTTCCACGCCCGCCGTGTACCGCGCATGGGACGACCTCGGCGGACCGACCGCATCGGGGGCCAATGACCTCGAACCTGCTGCACTGGTGGTCGAACCACGGCTGGCGAGTTGGCGCGACCGTATCGGTAATGCCGTTGGGCTGGTGCCGCGCCTCGCCGGAAGTGGTGCGACTTGGTTCGTCGAAGGGCATTACCCGGAGCTGATCAACGCCCTCCCCGATGCTCGTGTGGTGCTCACGGCAACGAAGTGTTGAAACCGATCATCGATTCAAGCGGGTCTGAGAACTGTCCCAGAACGCAAAACGACCGCCCACCAGGGTGAGCGGTCGGGCGAACGTGGTTGACCACGGCCGGGTTGCGCGAAAGCTATTTACGACGCTGGTGACGGGTACGCCGCAGCATCTTCTTGTGCTTCTTCTTACGCATTCTTTTACGACGCTTCTTGATCAGTGAGCCCATAGCTCGAAAGACGCTAGCGGCGCATCGGAGCGGAACCACATCGATCGACCCGAAAGGAGTCGGCAACGAAACGACTCGGGCGATAGCGTGCTTGACGTCCATCCGGGGTCGTTCAATGGCAGGACAGCGGTTTTTGGAGCCGCTT
>JAYTWP010000328.1:0-3098 GCA_043743395.1 Actinomycetota bacterium
TCGTGCAACCTGAATTTGCCGACCCCTGCACGACGCCGATGCCCGATGAAGGTCTTGGTCACCCGGTTCGGCAACCATGGCGCCCCACCATCGGCGTCGGCGGTGAACACGAACGACTGTCCCGTTACCGCGCCGCTGCCACGTTCCAACGCTCGACGGTAGTGATCGACAAGGCGCAGCATGTTTTGGGCGTCGACGGCGACCCGGTATGTGCGATGGGTTTTCGTGGCACGCAGCACCGGTCCGACAGGCCCGTCCACATAGGCGCGGCTGAACCCGATCGCTGAATGAGCAAAATCGATGTCCGCCCACCGCAACCCGAGCATCTGACTACGTCGCGCACCGGTCGATGCCGCCAACCACAAATACGTCGCGAAGTCCGGGTCCGACACCTCAACAAACGCAACCAGTCGTTGTAACTGGTCAGGCGTCGGCGGGCGGATCTCTGCCGGCGCCACCCGCGGCGGTGACGCGTTCGCTGCCGGGTTCAACCAAATCCATTCCCAACGCACCGCCTGCGTCAACGCCCGATGCAACACCACATGGATCCGATGCACCGTGCCCGGAGCAAGCGGCAACCCCTCACGCCCACCACCACGCAACAAATACAGGTACATAGCATCGATGCCGATCGTGGTCAACCTATTGACCCGCACCTGTCCAAGCTGCGGCTTGAGGTGATGCTGCACCACACTGCGCGTCTGCACCAGGGTGGTCGATGACCACGCCGGCGATGCCTGACCCATCCACCGGTCGAGCAGGTCGGCCACCGTGCCTGACCGCAATCGGGCATACCCCGCATCCTCGACGAACTCCGCCAGCGTCGCCGTGGCGAACCGGCGGGTGCCGTGCACCGTCTTCGTCGCCCACCGCTCCCTACCGCTCGAAGCATCCACCCCCAGATAGATCCGCAGTTCCCACGCATCAGGCCCTCGTTGTCGCAATGATCCAGTCATCCCCGAAACATACGGAAACCCATGGGCAAACCATGGGCCGGCCATGGGCACGACATCAGGTACCACAACAGCCGAAAACGCAGGAAACCCCGCCAACGGCAGGGCTTCCCAGCGAGCGGATGACGAGATTCGAACTCGCGACCCTCACCTTGGCAAGGTGATGCTCTACCAGCTGAGCCACATCCGCATATTGCGAAGGCGATCTTAGCAACTACTCTGCAGGACCGGACAAGGCGGTTTCGGTGGCAGCGCCAGCGCGTACGTCGACGACGATGCCGGCGAGCGCGACCAATACAACGACAGAAAACACCATCTGCATCGGCCGCAACCCTTCGCTGTAGATGATCCAGGCACCGGCGGCAGAAATAACAGGACTGGCCAACGTCAGCAGCGACGCGACCGTGATATCGAGGTGACGCTGCGCCCACGTCATCAGCCCGTGACCGACGAGTCCTGGGCCACACACCATCAACCCGATCATGAGCCAATCACGACCACCCACCGCGTGGAGGTCATTGGAAACAACCAAACCCCATGGAATGGCAATCGTGGCGCCAACCATGAACACCGAAGCTAGGAACGACCACGAATGCACGCCCGCCGACCGAATCCGCTTGACCTGCACGAAATACACGGTCCACAGCAACAAATTGACGACTGCCAACAGGTTGCCGCGCATTGCGGTGCCGCCGGTATGACCAGCAGCGAGCACGACACCAAAGACACCGCAGAGCGCGGTGACAGCGAGCGCTACTTGGCGACTCGACGACCGCTCACCGAAAAGACGAAAGGCCACGAAGAGCAACAAGGCCGGCTGCACCGCCGGAATGAGTGTGGCGACTGCGATCGACGTGCTCTTGTACGACTCGAAACTGGCCATCATCGACAGAGCAAACAACACGCCGGGGAAAAGTGCCTGGCGAAGCACCGTCAGGGTGATTCGCCCGCCGGTGAGATAGGCCACCGCAATCATCACGGGAACTGCGAAGCCGAGGCGATACACAATGATGGATGGAGCCGACGCGCCAATACTGCGCACGATGAGCGGCCCGAAACCCCAGGCAACAACAGCAAGTACGCCAGCAGCGAGCGGAACATCGCGCGACTCGGCACGGGCTTGGACCGCTACGGTCATGAGCGTTGATCGGGCGGGCGCAGGTCGACTCGGAGTACCAAGAAGCCGTCCTCAACAGAGCCCACTGCATCACCAATGATGGCGAAGTCCTGGAAGTCGCTCTGCGCCTGCTGAATGAAGGCCTGGCGTTCCTCGCCGGCAACCGGCGGCAGCGGACGCTTCTTGACTGCAGCGGATCGTTCGCGGAATCGAGCGAGCATTTCTTCGACGTTGAGCGCAGCCATTTGTAGAACGGTACCCGCACTGACGCCCTTGATGCTGTCTTATCCGTGGTCCTTTTTGCGGTCTCGTAGGAGTGGGTCCATCAACTCACGAGCCAGCGCAGGTTCGATCTTGCCATCGCGGGCTGCCGGGGTCACTGTGACGGTCGGCTCGATCCGAGGAACCGGGGCGGCGCGGCCAACGGGCGCTGGCTCGGGTTCGAACGAGGCCGCGTCAGGCTTCGCTTCGGTTTCAGATTCTGTTCCAGTTCCAGTTTCGGTTTCGGTTTCGGTTTCGGTTTCGGCGTCAGGAGCTACATCTTCGGCTGCTGCATCAAAATCAGCCTGACCATCAGGGTGTGGCTCGGGCTGCGCATCGCCGACGTGGCCAACATCGCCAACATCCGCGCCATGGTCCAGCGCCTCGTCGGCCGTGTGGAGTTCGTCGGCCGTGTGGAGTTCGTCGGCCGTGTGTAGCTCGTCGACCGTGTGTAGCTCGTCGACCGTGTGTAGCTCGTCGTCTTTGTGTAACTCGTCGTTCGCTGCAGCAGCAGCGGCGGCGGCGGCAGCAACCACGGACAGCAGCGGACCATCGGCAATCACAGGATCCGGATCACGGAGATCATCGAATCCAACGAGCTCGGTGCGAGAAGCGGCCTCGAGGTCGATCATCGGTTCATCGATGGGATCGCCGTGAACGGTCCCCCACCGGAGCGGCTGGGCTTCGTCGGGGCGCACGGAATCGAGGAGCTCGTGCTGCGCCGCGAGATCAAGTTGTCGGAACTTGCGCTCACCCATGATTTCGAG